>JAGBSQ010000211.1 GCA_017631775.1 Clostridia bacterium
GATCTTGCACAAAGGATATTGGCGCAACGAAACGCCTTGCGCCCCGTAATTGCCGATCCATGCCGTGATTTACAAAAAAATGCGCAAAAAGACCTTGCAAATATTGTCGCAATGGTTTATAATAAAGGTAGGTATGAAAAGAAAAGTGAGGACACACTATGAAACACGCACAGCTTGCCGACCTTTTGCGCCCCACTGATCTTGACGGCATTGTCGGTCAGGATCATTTGTTTGGGGAACGCGGCATCATTCGCCGTATGCTTGCGGGCGGTCGCATTACCAATATGATCTTTTACGGCCCTCCCGGCACGGGAAAGACCACAGCCGCCTCGATTATTGCCAAGCTTTCGGGCATGAATTTTTACAAGCTCAATGCCACCTCGGCAACCCTTTCGGACGTTAAGGACATCATTGCCGAAACCGGTAATCTGTTTGGCGCAAACGGCATTCTTTTGTATTTGGATGAAATTCAATATTTCAATCGCAAGCAACAGCAATCTCTGCTTGAATACATTGAGGACGGTCGCATTACGCTGATTGCTTCCACCACCGAAAACCCGCACTTCTTCGTTTACAACGCGATCCTCTCGCGCTCTTCCCTTTTTGAATTCAAAGCGGTAGATGCCGCGGCAATTCGCCCCGTTTTGCATCGCGCGCTGGAATATTTGAACGAAGAAAACGGCATACGTAAGTGCATTTCGAATGAAATTTGCGATTATATCGGTCACGCGGCTCGCGGTGACGTGCGCCACTCCATCGTTCTGTTTGAAAACGCTTATCACGCCGCCGATGAGGAAATTTTGCGCGAGCACGTAGATAGCTTTGACACTTCTGTTGGCAATTTTGGCGACGATACGCACTACGATCTGCTCTCTTGCCTGCAAAAATCCATTCGCGGTTCCGACCCCGATGCGGCAGTATTCTATCTTGCAAAAGCACTCTTGGCAGGCGAGCTTCTTTCGGTTTGCCGTCGCCTGCAGGTCATTGCCTCCGAGGATATCGGTCTTGCCTACCCCTTGGCGGCATCGGTGGTTCGCTCTTGCTGTGAATCGGCAAAAGAGCTCGGCATGCCCGAGGCGCAAATTCCTTTGGCGAACGCCACCCTCCTTTTAGCAACCGCACCCAAATCCAACTCTGTTGAAACCTCTATTCTTGCCGCCGCCGAAGCGGTGAAGGCCGGAAAAGGCATTGACGTACCGCGACATTTGCAAAGCCCCCTCTGTAAGGGCTACAAATATCCGCACGATTTTGAAAACCACTACGTAAAGCAACAGTATCTGCCCGACGATCTTGTTGGCTCCACCTTCTATCACCCGGGCGCGAACAAAAACGAGCAGGCCGCCGCAGAATATTGGAAGAAGATTAAAGGATAACCTATGAAAAAGAACATTTTGGTCAGCGCTTGTCTGCTTGGTCACGCCTGCCGATATGATGGCAAAAGCAAGCCTTGTGAGCGCGTGATTGCGCTCAAGGATACATACAACCTCATCCCCATTTGCCCTGAGGTAATGGGCGGACTCCCCACACCGCGTGTTCCGTCTGAAATTTGCGGCGCGCTCGTTTTGATGAAGGACGGCCGCGACGTGACCGAAAACTATAACCGCGGAGCTGAGAAAGCACTTGAAATTGCACGCGAAAACGCATGCACGGTGGCTATTTTAAAAGAAAAAAGCCCCTCCTGCGGAAGCGGCTTCATTCATAACGGATTGTTTGACGGAGGCCTTGTTGAGGGCGACGGCATTACGGCACAACACCTCAAAAATGCAGGCATTCTCGTGCTTGGCGAGAGCGAAATTACAGAGGATTTCTCTCTGTAAACTCTTCTTTTTGCGGTACGTGCCACAAAAAAGAGAGGATATGCGGCAAATTGGCAAACCGCTTTGGTTGACAGAGCATGCGCCAAAGCCACTCCAAGCCTGCGCGCGACAGCCAAACGGGTGCGCGTCGCAAATCCCCTGCCCACACGTCAAGGCTACCGCCAAGACAAGCGATCAGACGAACATCGCTCAACAGGTGCAAATTTTCCATCACCCACTCCTCCTGCACGGGGAACCCCATGCACACAAACAAAATATCGGGACGGCAAGCACGAATATACGAGACCGTGCGCATATTCTCTTCCCCCGTCCTTTGAAAATACCCCCAAGTAGTGCCGCAAATGCACAAACGGGGGTGTTTTTTTCGCAAATTTTGGGCGGCTCTTTCGGCAACTCCCTCCCCTCCCCCAAGCAAGAACACGCGCAAACCTGCGCGCTCGGCTCGCCCAAGAACTTCGGCACCGAAATCAATTCCCGCAACGCGCTCACAAAGGGGTGTTCCCATCTTTTGGGCCGCCCACAACACACCCCTGCCGTCGGGCAAGGAAATTGATGCACGGCAAAGGAGCTTGGCAAGTTCGGCATCTCTGCGAGCGCGCTCCAACATGAGCGCATTTGGGGTAAAGACCACACAAGGCTCCCCTGCAGAAAGGAGCGCGCGGTGAACCGCTTGCCCCATGGTCACGTTATCTATTTTTACGCCGTAAAGCTTGATTTCTTCCATAAATCCCTCCGTTTTTGCATAGCATATCGCTATTTTCTGCATTTTTAGAGGAATTATCCATTTTGCACTCTACCAATAAACGGAACAAAAAAACACGCCCCAATTTTGATTTTGGAGCGTGTTTTCTTTTATTCAACTTTTTCAAAGCGTTTCTTTTCGACGCCGTCAACTATAACGGTCTCATTCCACATAGAGGCCGGACGAACCCAAAAACCGGTGTTGCCGTAAAGCGGCTCGTACACCACCATATCCTCAAGCGTTTCTGAGTGATGTGCCAAGCAGACAACGCGATACATGCCGCCCTTATAGTGGCGGTAAACGCCAGAGATCTCACTTTCGATCGGTTTGATTTCTTGCTTCATATCTTCACCTCAATTTCTGCCAACAAGGGCACAGTATTCCTCGTAGGTACAAAGCACGCGAAGTGCTGCCAAAAGCGCATTTGGGGTCATGCCAAGAGGCAGACCAAGCTGTGTGCAAAGTGCATCGCGCCGCTCGCTGCTGCCCTCTTTGCCGGTAAGACCATCCTCATAAAAATCGGTCTTGCAAAGCGGATTTTCCGCCATGCGAACCGCAACCGCTTGAGCATTGGCATACGGCTTGAAAAGTTCAAAAAGCAATTCGCGCTCCATGCCCTCAACACCGAGAATTCCTTCTGCCGAAGGCTCGTTTTTACGCTTCTCTTTGCCCGAAATACGCGGTACGTATAGCTGAATTAAGCGTTCCTTAGGCAAAACCGAGGTCAGGTGAGAACGGATCAGCTTGCCTGCTCCGTCGCTGTCGGTCAAAAGAATAAGAGGCGTTTTTTTCGCAAGCGCGCGGAACATAGAGGCCTTTTCCTCTTTTTTAAAAATCCCAAAGCCGTCGGTGGGAATTATGTGCGCCTCGATGACACTTTCAAGGCGTAATTTGTCATATTTCCCCTCCACGATGACGGGGTACGGGATTTTCAATCTCTCATCCATATCAACCTCTAATGAATCCAAGAATCAAAACAAGCGCACCGAGCGCGATGCGGTAAATGCCAAAGGGTGCAAAGCTGTGCTTTTTGACAAAGTCCATCAAAAAACGGATGGCCGCCATGGAAACGGCAAAGGAGACCGCGCAACCGACCAAAAGCGTAACCCACGCCATTGCCGGCACACTGATGCCGCTCTCGCTTACGTAGGAGAAAAAGCCGAGCGCCTTGATGCCGCTGGCGCCAACCATAACGGGAATTGCCATAAAGAATGAGAATTCTGCCGCCGCGGTGCGCGAAATGCCAACGAGCATAGAGCCGAGAATGGTGGAGCCGGAGCGCGAGGTTCCGGGAATGATGGAAAGCGCTTGAAAAGCACCGATTGCGAGCGCGTTTTTGATGGAGATCTCCTCAATTTGCGAGACGTGTGGCGTTTTTTGAGCGTTTTTCTTTTCGATTACAATAAAAGCAATGCCGTAAACAATGAGTGCCGCGGCAACTACAACCGAGTTATATGCCCAGCCGTCAATATCTTTGCCGGTAAATTTTTCAAGCAGCTTGTCGCCTACAATGCCCACCAATGCGGCAGGTACGCTTGCTATGAGCACACGTCCCCAAAGTCGCCACGTGGCGCGTTTTTCGGCATCGGTCTTCCCTTTTCCAAAGGGAACCAAGCGTTGCCAATAAAGCACCGCTACGGCAAGAATGGCACCGAGCTGAATGACCACACCAAACATTTCCCAAAACTCGTCTACAAAAACGGGATCGCTTGAAAAAGCGAACGGAAGCCAATCTTCCACAAGGATCAAATGCCCCGTGGAGCTGATGGGTAGCCACTCGGTAATGCCCTCGACAATGCCGTATAAAATTGCTTTCAGCAGTTCAAAAACAACAGCCATGACCTCTCCTATCGTTAACAATCACCCTTGAGGCGATCCTTTGCGCGTACCTCAAGTCCGCGACCGGTTGCGGCGCGCATAATATCACCCTCCTTGACCTCAAAAGGAACACGGCACCAATAAATCATAGAGGGGTGCGGTGTGGATTCGAGCTCGCTTCCGTCAGGAGCGTAAAGTTCCGAAACGATACAACCGCGGCCGATCTTACCGGGAGAAATGATTTCGGCTCCCTCGCCTGCCGACACCTTGTTGCGCTGAATAAAGCGATAAAGCTTGCCGTCCTCGTTTTCCATCGGAATGCCATTTGCCAGAATGGCTTGTGCCTCTTCTTCACAGTATTCAATAGCGGTGGAGAAATATGCCTTTTCGCGAATATAACCGCAGGTGCTGACAAGTTGGGGGTTGACCATGGGGTCATCAAAATAGAAGCCTGTGCCGTACTCGCGGTGCGAAACGCTTTCAAGCTCCTCGAGCCATTCGGGGTTGAATTGATAGGACGTGGGGTCTTTTTTGTATGCATCGATTGCCATACGGTATGCATTTGTAACCACTGCGGTGTAGTATGCACTCTTCATACGTCCCTCAATTTTAAAGGATGCTATGCCGCACTCCATCAGTTCGGGAACGTGCTCGATCATGCACATGTCCTTGGAGGACATGATAAAGGTGCCGACGCCCTCTTGCTGCTCGATCGGGAAAAGATCGTTGGGGCGTTTTTCTTCTACAAGTGCATAATTCCAACGGCAGGGCTGCGAGCAGGTGCCGCGGTTGCCGTCACGTCCGTTAAACGCGTTTGCAAGCAGGCAACGTCCGCTATAAGAAACACACATGGAGCCATGCATAAAGGCCTCAAGCTCAATCTCCTCGGGGAGCTCTCTGCGAATGGCACGGATCTCGTCCATAGTCAATTCGCGCGCAAGCACAAGGCGCTTGGCGCCCATTGCCGCCCACGCCTTTGCAGATGCGGGACTGACGATGCTGGTTTGGGTGGAAATATGGATCTCCATTTCGGGCAAGATCTCGCGAACGGTCATCATAACGCCAAGGTCGGCAACGATCATCGCATCAATACCGGCACCCTTGATATCCTCCAAAAAACGGCGCAGAGCAGGATACTCCTGCACGTGCGGCATGGTGTTGACCGTGAGGTAAATCTTTTTGCCGCGCGCGTGTACGTATGCAGCTGCCTCGTAAAGCTCCTCAACGGTAAAGTTATCTGCCGCCGCGCGCATGCCAAACATTTGACCCGCGCAATAAACAGCATCCGCTCCGTAGAGGATCGCGGCCTTCAGTTTTTCAAAATTTCCTGCCGGAGATAATAATTCGGGCATAACAATATCCTTTCGGGATTTAAAGTAAAAATGGTCGATACGGTGCGCGTAATCCTTGGAAAACGCGCACCGTATGTGCAAAAATCGATTTTATTCTTGCTCGGTAACAGCAATGCCGAGAACAGCGAGATCTGCGGCGGATACGGGAGTGGGACATTGCGACATCAACTCGCTCGCGTTTTGTACCTTGGGGAAAGCAACAACATCGCGCAAGGAGTCAGCGCCCGACATAACCATAGCAAGGCGGTCAAGACCCATGCCGGAGCCACCGTGAGGAGGCGCGCCGTACTTGTAAGCGTCAACCAAGAAGCCAAACTTCTTTTGAATATCCTCAGGTGTCAGGCCGAGAACCTTGAACATTCTTTCTTGCAGCTGCCAGTCGGTAATACGAATAGAACCGGAGAGCAGCTCGGTGCCGTTGAGAACCATATCGTAGCACTCAGCGCGAACCTTGCCGGGATCGCTTTCGAGATACTCAAGGCACTCTTGGAGCGGCATGGTAAAGGGATGATGCATAGCATCCCAGTGGTTGGTCTCTTCGTTCCACTCGAAGAACGGGAACTCAACAACCCACAGGAAGTTGAATGCGCCCTCGGGAATGAGGTCGAGCTTTTTGCCCAGAATGTTGCGGAGCGCGCCCAAAGTGGGGAGCGTAACCTTGTTTTTATCTGCAACGATGAGCATAACGTCGCCTTGCTCCATGTTGCCTGCTGCGAGAATTGCTTGCAGCTCCTCGGGAGTGAGGAACTTTGCAAAGGAGCAGTTGGGCGTTTCATCTGCCCAGCGAATGTAAGCAAGACCCTTGGCACCAATGCCTCTTGCATGCTCGGTGAGCTTGTCAATTTCCTTACGGGTCAAGGTAGCAGCGGCGTTCTTTGCAACGATTGCGCGAACAGAGCCACCGTCGGCAATGGCAGAGGTAAATACGCCAAAGCCACAGTTCTTAACAACCTCGGAAAGGTCTTGAATTTCCATGCCAAAACGGGTATCGGGCTTATCGGAGCCGTAACGGTTCATAGCATCGGCAAAGGTGATGCGAGGCAGGGGTGTGGGAATATCTACACCAAGCACTTCCTTGAACACGCGCTTGATAAAGCCTTCGTTCATTGCCATGATGTCCTCTTGTGTTGCAAAGGACATTTCAAGGTCGATTTGGGTAAATTCGGGTTGACGGTCAGCACGAAGGTCCTCATCGCGGAAGCAACGGGCAAGCTGAATGTAACGGTCATAACCCGAAAGCATCAAGAGTTGCTTGTAAAGCTGGGGAGATTGCGGAAGTGCATAGAAGCTGCCCTTATGGATACGGCTGGGAACGAGATAGTCACGCGCACCCTCGGGGGTGGACTTGATCATCATGGGTGTTTCGATCTCAAGGAAGCCGTTTTCGTAGTAGTATTCGCGCGCTACCTTTGCAATTTGATGGCGCATCATAATGTTGCGTTGCAAAGAGGGGCGGCGAAGGTCGAGATAACGGTACTTGAGTGCCGTTTCGTCATTGACCTTTTTGCTGTCACTTACCTCAAAGGGAGGGGTTTGTGCTGCAGAAAGGATTTTGAGCTCGGTTACAAAAATTTCAACCGCGCCGGTGGGAAGATTGGGATTTACAGCACCCTCGCCACGAGGACGAACAACGCCGTGAGCGGCGAGAACGTACTCTGCGCGAATGCCGAATGCCTTATCGAAAATTTCTTTTTCGCTCTTGTCGTCAAATGCGAGCTGAACGATGCCTGTGCGGTCGCGCAGGTCGATGAAAATGAGGTTGCCAAGGTCGCGTTGCTTTTGCACCCAACCCATTACACACACCTCTTTGCCGATATCGCTCTCGCGAACGGTACCGCAATAGTGGGTACGTCTATCGTTTGCAGTCATCAATTCTGCCATAGTTAATCACTCCTTTAATCAGAGCACGTTGCCGTCTTTATCAAACAGCGGGAGCTCTTCGAGATAAATCAAATCGTCACGGTTTTTAGCGTTGCCTTCTGCCAAAATGGTCATACGTCCGCAAATTTCGCCGCCTGCAGCCTTAACAAGCTCTTCGAGCGCGTGCAGAGAATCGCCAAGAGATACAACGTCGTCAACGATGAGGATCTTTTTGCCCTTCATCATGTTGGCGTCAGCGGTATCGAGGTAGAGCTTTTGGGGATGATCGGTGGTGATGGAACGTACGTTGACCTCGGTAACACCGGTCATGTAAAGCTTGGGAGACTTGCGCGCCAGCATGTAGCGTTGGTTGCCTGCAAGACGTGCCATTTCATGTACGAGCGGAATGCCTTTTGCTTCAGCAGTGATGAGGTAATCGTATTCGGGGGCCTTCTTAAGCAGTGCATCGGCACAAGCGGTGGTGAGCTCGGGGTCGCCGAAGATAACGAAAGCCGCAATCATCATATTGTCATTCAGGGGACACAGGGGCAGGTCTCTTTCACAGCCTGCAATCGTCATGCGATAATATTTTTGTTCCATAGTCTTTCTCCTAAAATTCCTCCGTGCCGATCAAAATTCGGGACGGATGTATTCAACGTACGCCCCGTCGAGTGCCTCTTGCACAAGGGCGTCAAAATCCAATCTTCTTTGTTGCTCTTCAACCTTGGCAAGCTCGGGTTTTGTTCTCGGATGCTTGGGGGTGAATACGGTGCAACAGTCTTCGTAGGGCTGAATAGATGTTTCGAAGGTGCCGATCTTACGCGCGATCTGCACAATCTCCTCCTTGTCCATGCCGATGCAGGGACGGAAAACGGGGAGCGTGGACATCGGGTCGGTAACACCGATGGCCTGCATGGTTTGCGATGCAACCTGACCAAGGCTCTCACCCGTAATCAAGGCTCCGCAGCCGATATCGTGTGCAATGCGGTCGGCAATCGCCATCATGTAGCGGCGCAAAATGAGGGTGAAATAGTCCTCCTCGCAGTTCTTAACCAAAAGCTCTTGAATTTTGGTCAAGGAAACGATGCGAACGCCAAACGTGCCGGCGTATTGCGAAACCTCGCGTGCAAGCTGGAGAACCTTCTCGCGTGCCATTTCACTGGTATAGGGGAAGGATTCGAAGTGTACGGCCTCGATTTGAACACCGCGCTTTGCAATCATGTAGCCTGCCACGGGGGAATCGATGCCGCCCGAAAGCAGAAGAAGTGCCTTGCCGTTGGTGCCAACGGGCATGCCGCCCGCGCCCTTGAACTGGCCTGCGTGAATGAACGCGTTGTTCTCACGAATTTCAACCTGTACTACGATTTCGGGGTTCTTTACGTCAACCTTGATACCGCGAACGGTAGAAAGAACGTAACCTCCGACCTCGCGCGCGATCTCCATGGAGTCGAGCACAAATCTTTTATCCGAGCGTTTTGCAACTACCTTGAAGGTCTTTTTGCCAACCAGGAATTGCGGGATGTAATCGTGAACGATCTTTTCGATCGCCTCCATCGACTTTTCACAAACGGCACAGCGGCTGATGGCTACAATGCCGAACACCGTTTGAATGTTTTGAAAAAGTCCGTCAATGTCGCAAAAATCATCAAGCGGTGTGATGGTGATGGTGCTTTGCGAACTCTTGACCTCAAAAGAGCCAAAATGCTTTGCACGGTGGCGCAAATTGCGGCACAACGTATCCTCAAAATAGCGGCGGTTCGCGCCCTTGAGCACGAGCTCGCCAAGCTTACAAAGTAAAATTTCTTTCATACGCTATCAATTTTCCTCTTCTACGATCTCGTCATCGTCAAAAACGGGCTCGCCGTTACGGTAGTCATCCAAAAGCGCATTTGCCTTTTCGAAAAGTGCAACGGGTACGTAAATATCGCAACCGTACATCGAATAACCGGTTACAACACGAACTGCCTCACCGGCTCCGCGATCCTTTGCCAAAAAGGGGATGTTTTCCTCTTCGAGAATGCCGCAAATAATCATTTTTTCCACGTCGTCGTGGGTGGTGGTAAGGAGTGCGGTATCCTTATCTAGCTTTGCGGGGGTGTCAAGTCCAAAAAACTTATCCATGATCGTCACCTCAGTTTTCGTAGTAGTTGGGGAACAGCTTTTCCCAAACCTTGGCACATCCGATGGTATCGGCAATAGACGTATGCGCAACACCGTCCCATTCAATTCCCAAAAGTGCCATCGCATCGCTCAGAGATGCATGCACGAGATCGGGATAATGCTCGGACTGATAACGAACGAATTCGATGGACGCGCAACGTGTTTTTTCGTGCAACGCCTCACGTTCTGCCTCGGTTTCGTAGATGTATTTGATGTGGCTGTAATCGGTGGAAACACCGTATGCAATCAATACGTCGGCATTTGCAAAAATGCGCTTGAGTTCGGGTACCAAATCGCCAAGATGCGGTGCGTTTTCGACCATTTCGGGGGTGATGCCGTGAATTTTTTCGGTCTGCTTCCACTTCTTTTTGTGGTCGGGCTTTACGAGCGTGTTCATAACAACACAGCCGTAGCCGTTGGTGATGGAAATCGACAAGATCTCATCGTGTGTGTATACGCCGGTAAGCTCAAGGTCAAAAAAGAGTACACGGTCACGCTTCATGTTGTAGTGAGCGGCACGGTGCAAATCTCCCTCGGCACGGCGAACGGCAAGATCCTCGGCAAAGCAGCTTTGGCAAAGCTTGCGGCGGTAACGAACGTCTTTGCCGCAGTGAACACACATCAAGGGGCGACGGATAGCGGTCTTTTTGTCGTAAAAGTAGATAACGCTCTTGTCGCTGCGAAGTGTGTAAGCGACCGGCTCCTCAATAACGTCATAATTCATTTGCGAGAGGCGCTCAACGGTATAAAAACCGCAGGCAGCTGCACGTTTTGTGCTCATGCGGGCAATTTCAACACCGCTATCGAGGGTCATGGTCTCGGTCTTTTGCGTGGGCGCGTACCAAAGCTCGGGGGGAGCCTCTGCCACGCGGGTGGGATTGAAAAAGTATGTAATGCTGCCATCCTCATTTTCGAAGAAGGCGGCGGGGTCTCCAACCGGCATCAAGTGCATGCGGTTGAGAACATCGCGGGTGAGATAGTTGCGTCTCTCCGCATCAGAGGGAGAGAGGTGTGGAATGGTTGCGCCGGAGCGCAATTTCATATCGGTCTTCAAAAAAATCCTCCTTACCGTCCTGTACCCGTCGCATGCACGCCTGCGCAATAGGCAGCGGATGCCGGTTTCAGTGACGGTTTTGCTCATTTTGGCTGTGAGCTCTTCTCGGTGACGTTTGCGCCACACATAGTGTGGCAATAGGTTGCTTGCGATCAGCCTGAATAAAACACAGATATAGTTATTATATCA
>JAGBSQ010000212.1 GCA_017631775.1 Clostridia bacterium
AAGGAGTTTGCCGTGGCGGCAAGCGCGGCGCAGGATGCGGCGAAGAACGTAGCCGCGACCCTCGTTGGAGGGAATAACGCCATCCGAAATCATAAAGGTTGCGGAGCGGATGTGGTCGGTAACAACACGAATGGAAATATCGGTGTTCTTATCAACACCGTATTCCTTGCCTGCAATTGCACAAACGTTGTCAAGCACCTTGCGAATGGTGTCGACCTCAAACATATTGTTAACGCCTTGCATTACGCAAGCGAGACGCTCCAGACCCATACCGGTATCGATGTTCTTTTGTGCGAGCTCGGTGTAGGTGCCGTCACCCATGTTGTTGAATTGGGTGAATACGTTGTTCCAAATTTCCATAAAGCGATCGCAGTCACAACCGGGCTTGCAATCGGGCGCGCCACAGCCGTACTTAATGCCGCGGTCAAAATAGATCTCGGAGCAAGGGCCGCAAGGACCGGTGCCGTGCTCCCAGAAGTTGTCAGCCTTGCCGAGACGAACGATATGCTCGGGGTTAACGCCAACCTTATTGACCCAAATTTCGTAAGCCTGCTCGTCCTCTTCGTAAATGGAGGGCCAGAGGAGGTCGGTGGGGATTTCGAGAGTTTCGGTCAAAAACTCCCACGCCCACGGGATAGCTTGATCCTTAAAGTAATCACCAAAGGAGAAGTTGCCAAGCATCTCAAAAAAGGTGCCGTGGCGAGCGGTATGACCAACGCGCTCAAGGTCGGGGGTACGAATGCACTTTTGGCAAGTGGTAACGCGGTGGCGCGGAGGTTCTTCTTCACCGGTAAAGAACTTCTTCATAGGTGCCATACCCGAGTTGATGAGCAACAGAGATTTGTCATTGATGGGAACGAGCGGGAAAGAGGGCAGACGAAGATGTCCTTTTGACTCAAAGAAAGCCAAATACTTTTCGCGCAGTTCGTTAAGGGATGTCCATTTCATAGGGGTATATCCTTTCGATTGATTCGATAAATTTACATACGTAGCAAGTATAACACAAAAAGCTGGGAATGTCAATTCTTTTATATAAAAAAGTAGAGAATTGAAGCAAAAAAAGCCTCGCAAAATTCCTTTTGCGAGGCTTTTTTTGTGAATTATTCTTGTGTCAAATTCAACTTTTCAATAACAGCCTGTGCTGCCTTATCCATATAGTCGTTTTCCATCAGCTCGATCATGCCGCGGTCAACGAGGGCTGCAAGCTTGGAGTCCATGGGAATGCGAGCGAGCAGATCGTAACCGAACTTTTCGGCAACCTCTTCGATGTGGCTCTCACCAAACACCTTGATCTCCTTACCGCAGTCGGGGCACTTGATATAGCTCATGTTCTCAACGAGACCGAGAACAGGAACGTTCATCATTTTTGCCATATTGGCAGCCTTGCTGACGATCATCGAAACGAGATCCTGAGGGCTGGAAACGATAACAACACCGTCAAGGGGCAGAGATTGGAATACAGTCAACGGAACGTCACCTGTGCCTGGAGGGCAGTCAACGAGGAGAACGTCAACATCCCAAATGGTTTCTTTCCAAAACTGTTGAACCGTTCCCGCAATCATCGAGCCACGCCAAATAACGGGTTTGGTCTCATCACTACCGAGGAGCAGGTTAACGGAGATCATATCAATACCGGTTTTGGTGCGAGGGGGGATCATACCGTTTTCGTCGCCAAAAACCTCAACGTTGTGCATACCAAACGCCTTGGGGATAGAGGGACCGGTGATGTCGGCATCGAGAATGCCAACCTTATATCCTTCTCTTTGCAAAAGAACAGCAAGCATAGAGGTAACAAGCGATTTACCAACGCCGCCCTTGCCGCTGACAATTCCAACAACGTGCTTGATTTCGCTCAAAGCATTTGCAGGGACCAGCAGGCTTTGCGGCTTCTCACGAGAGGAGCAGTTGCTGGAGCAAGTAGAGCAATCATGCGTACATTCTGACATTTCTTATATCCTTCTTTCTGTGTTTGAATTTTTACTCAATAGATATTATACACCCTTTTTTCAAAAAGGCAAGAGTTTTTGAAAAAAAGATATTTTTTTATATTCTCCTCACGGTATAGGGGAGCGCGGCTCCCTTTTTCCAAAGGCGAATGACCTCGTCCACCTCGTCGGGCGTTTCGGTGCTAAAGATGAAGTGGTGATTGGTAATGCCGGCTTTGGTGAGTTGATCTTGACGGTCGGACATCGATGTGGGCAGGCTGTTGTAAATGACGTTGCGGTGCTCCCACTCGCGAAGAACCGGGAAGGAAACGCCGCGGCGGTCGGTCAAAACAGCGGCATTTTGCGCACACGTATCGCAATTTGCAATCTCTTTGATCACGCATTTTTCCACCGTCATCAAAGGAATGCGACCGTATACGATAAGCGAGGTGTCACCCCACACATCGCGCGCCTGCGGCAGAGTCAATTCGGGGGAAAGGATGAGGGAGTCGATTCCCATTTGTTCCAAAGCACAAACCGTTTCGCAGTTGGTTACGTTAAAACGGAAATCGCCCACGGGAATAAGTCCTGCCTCTTTGACGATATCAATGTGACCAAGGTTGCCAACCAAGGCATAGCGTACGCCTCGGTCTGCGGCATTCAAAAGCATTTGTTGAACCTCTTTGAGGTCTCTCTCAAAAATGACGGGCGGCAGAACCACACCGTCACATTCGGGCGTTTCTTTGCCGAGCGGCAAATAGATGCGGTCAAAAAATGCTCTTGCCGCAGGTGTGATCTGCTCGGGTGAATAGAAGCGCGCGGAACGTGTTTTTTTCGATACGTTATGCGATTTTTGCATCACGTATGGCGTTTTTTCAAGGGGGTTGGGTGCCAAATTGCATTCCCATTCGGCAATTGCGCGGCGGCGCAGATCGTTCAGGCGCGATACGGGGAGCATCAAGCCATCGTCCATTTCAACCGCGAAGGAGCCGATCGCATAAGGTGTTCCGCCAAGCTTGGAGAGGTTTCTTTCAAGATGCTCGGCAGAAAGAGGTGCGGTCAAAGCCGCTTGCGGCACATCACCGTCTACACAAACAGAACGGTTCTTATCGCTCACGGTGAGCGCAATAGGCTCGTTTTCTTTCATACGTACTGCAAAATCAAGCGGAATTTTGCGCGTAATACCCGAGAAAGGTGTGAGTGTACGCGATGCAGATTTATCGTCATCGGAGCGAATGCCAAGCATTTTGCCGTCAATCTTTTCTTTGTAATAGCCATCGGTAAAGCCACCGCGAGAGAAGATAGAAGCAAGCTCACGCATCTCATCGGGGGTGGCGGAACGGCGCTCGTCGAGGAGGCGGCGCCAAATGCGCGCAGTATCGCGCACGTATTCGGGGGCCTTCATTCTGCCCTCGATTTTCAGCGATGCCACACCGCTTTCAATCAATGCAGGCACGTGTGCCGCAAGGGAGAGATCCTTGAGCGAGAGGGGATAGGCATTGCCGCCTTTTTTGCAAGCAAAGGGAAGTCGACAGGGTTGCGCGCATTCACCGCGGTTTCCGCTTCGGCCACCTACAAGAGAGGAGAAGAGACATTGTCCCGAGTGGCTGACACAAAGAGCTCCGTGAATGAACATTTCCACCTCAAGGGGAGAATTCTTCACGGCTTCAAACAAGTCGGCGGCAGGCGTTTCGCGCGCGATGACAATGCGGCTAAAGCCAAGCTCCTTCAGCTTTTCGGCAGAGACGGAGTTGTGTGAGGACGCCTGCGTGCTTGCATGCAGTTCAAGAGTGGGGAAGGTGCGGTGAATTGCCGAAGCAATGCCAAGGTCGGCAACAATCAGGGCATCTACACCGGCATTTGCGGCTTCCTCTGCGGCGGCAAGGGCCAAAGGGATCTCGCGGTCGCCAACAAGCGTGTTGAGCGTGAGATAAACCTTTACGCCATAGCTGTGCGCGCGCAAAACGGCGGAGCGCAATGCGTCTCCGCCGAAATTGTGGGCATTCATTCTTGCATTAAACGTGGTGCCACCGAGGTAAACGGCATCGGCACCGCCTTCAATCGCCGCGTCAAGCGCCTCGGGAGAACCCGCAGGGCATAGCAGCTCGGGCAAGGGTTGGATGCGCGTATTAGACATCACTAAAGGTCAAAAAATCAAACATCGCGCCAACGCGATTTTTGGAAGTGCTCTTTTGAGAAACGGTCTCCTCAACAACAACGGGAGCTTCCTCAACGGGAGCAGCTTCTGCAACAGCTTCTTCAGCGGTAGCAGTTTCTTCAAAAACGGTGATCTGCTCTTCGTCAGCCTTCTTGTTGAACGGCTTGGGAACGTACTTGGGCTTTTCTTCCTTTGCAGGAGCGTTAGCAGCTGCTGCATGGTCGAGGATAGAGCGCATTACGCTTGCATCCTTGCGCAGGTTGTCAACTTCTTCTTGCAGGCCTTCAATGGTCTTCTTGAGCTTTTCGTTCTCAGCGGAGAAGCGGAAAGCATCCTTTTCAACCTTTTTGAAAGCTTCTTGCATTGCCATTCTTTCAGAGCAGTAAGCAAGAGCGCAAAGAATAGCTGCCTCGTTCTTGGTGCAACGAGGGCTCTTGAGGTTGATATCTCTCATGCGGCGATCCAGAATGCCAACAATGTTTTCTACCTCATCGGGAGATGCGTC
>JAGBSQ010000213.1 GCA_017631775.1 Clostridia bacterium
TAGACGGCGGCAGAATCTACCGCCGCGGTAAAGCGCTCGGCGACAGCTTCGTTTTCGGTGACGATCGCCTCGCTGTGATGCGTGGAGTGAAGCGCGATATGCTCGACTGCCTCTTTTACATCCTCAACCACGCCTACGGCGAGAATGTAATTAAGAAATTCGGTATCGAAATCTTCATCTGTTGCAGGAGTGCCCTCAATGATTGCACCTGCTTCGGCATCGATGCGAAGCTCTACGGGTGTTTTTCCGTCTTTGATACGTGCATCGACAAGTCGCTCCTTCAGGCGCGGCAAAAAGTCTTTTGCAATTGCACGAGAAACCAAGCAGACCTCTTCTGCATTGCAGACAGAGGGACGGGATGTTTTTGCATTTTCGATGATGTTCAGTGCCATATCGAGATCGGCTTCAGCATCCACATAGATGTGGCAAATACCCGTTCCCGTTTGAATACAAGGCACTTTGGCATTCTCCACACAAGCGCGAATGAGCCCCGCGCCGCCGCGCGGAATGAGCAAATCGACATAATCGACAGCGGTCATCAATTCATTTGCTCCTGCTCGGGTTGTATCCTCGAGAATATTGACAAAGGTTGTGGGCAAATTAAGGGATTGAAGTCCCTTTTTGAGCGCTTTCACAATAGCAGTTGAGGAACGGTAGGCCTCTTTTCCACCGCGCAGAACGCAGACGTTTCCGCTCTTGAGCGCCAATGCCGCGGCATCCGAGGTGACATTCGGTCGGCTCTCGTAAATAATGGCAACCACGCCCATAGGAACGCGCATTTTGCTGACCTCAATACCATTGGGACGTGTGAATTGATCGGTAATCTTTCCTACGGGATCAGGCAGTTTTACAACGTCACGAATACCCTCTGCCATAGATGCAATTCTCTCTTTTGTCAGGCGCAAACGGTCGATCATAACGTCATTCATAGTATCTTTTACACCGTCGATATCAGCGACGTTTGCGGCAAGAATGGCATCGGTGTCACCCATCAAAGCCTCTGCCATGGCAAGGAGCGCCGCATTCTTCTCTTCGGTCGAAAGCAGAGAAAGTGCGCGTGTTGCGCTCTTTGCGCCTTGCAAAATTTCAAGTGTTGTCATACCTTCACCCCTTTGCAAAAAAGCGAGTGCCAACCTCTTTGCCTTCGAAAAGATCATACAAAAGATTGGGTTCTGCACCGTTGAGAATGACCATTTCACATCCCGCATCGCGGCAAAGCTCGGCGGCGTGGAGCTTGGTCTTCATGCCACCTGTACCGAGTGCCGAGCCTGCATCGCCTGCAAGCGCCATAATTTCGGGCGTAAGCTCGTCAACCTTATGTATCAGCGTTGCATCGGCACATTTGTGAGGATCTGCCGTGTAAAGACCGTCGATATCAGAAAGCAAAACAAGGCAATCTGCCCCTACACTTGCGGCAACCATGGCCGAGAGCGTATCGTTGTCGCCAACCTTGATTTCTTCGGTTGCGATGGTATCGTTTTCGTTGATGATGTGCAAAACCTCAAGCTCCAAAAGACGTCCAAGTGTGTTTTGGAAGTTGTGATAGCGATCATCGTTCTTAAAGTCCGAACCCGTTAAAAGGATTTGCGCCACGGTGTGGTGGTATTTTTGAAAGAGGCGGTCATAAGTATACATCAGCTCGCACTGCCCTACTGCCGCTGCCGCTTGCTTGGTGGGAATGTCTTGTGGCTTTTCTTTAAGCGACAATTTGCCAACTCCCATGCCAATAGCACCGGAGGAAACCAAAATCATTTCATAACCGCTGTTTTTGAGGTCGCTGATTACCTTGCAAAGCTCCTCAACACGGCGAATATTGAGGCGGCCGTTTGCATGCGCAAGCGTCGACGTACCAATTTTAATTACTACTCTCATTATTCTTGGCCCTCTTTCTATAATCTTTTCTACATTATAAACAAAAAAATGCAATTCGTCAAGAGTTAGGTGCAAAAAAAGAATGCAGAAGGGTCAATTCTGCATTCTTTTGGAATATTTTAAGTAGAATTTTAGTTCAAAAGCTCGAACTTATAGCCAACGCCCCAAACGGTTTTGAGGACCCATTTATCGGAAACACCCTCGAGCTTTTCGCGCAAGCGCTTAACGTGAACGTCAACGGTGCGGGAGTCGCCGAGGTAATCAAAGCCCCAAACCTTGTCAAGGAGTTGGTCACGCGTAAATACGCGGTTGTAGTTGGAAGCCAAGAAGTACAACAGCTCGAGCTCCTTGGGAGGAATGTCAACCGAGCGACCGCTGAGCTTAAGCTCATACTTTTGCAGGCTGATTTCGATATTTTCAAACTTGATAACTTCCTCTTCGTTTTGGCGGGTGCTTGCTTGGCAACGGCGAAGGACCGCTTTGATGCGAGCGGAAAGAACCTTGATATCAAAAGGCTTGGTTACAAAATCGTCTGCACCGAGCTCAAGACCAAGAACGGTATCGAATGCATCGCTCTTAGAGGTAACAAAAATGATGGGCTTGGAAGAGATTTCGCGAATTTCACGGCAAACCTGCCAACCGTCTTTTTTGGGGAGAATTACGTCAAGCAATACAAGGTCGGGCGAAAAGATTTTAAAATAGTTAAGACCTTCCATACCGTCTGTAGCAACCTTAATATCGTAGCCTTCGTTTTCAAAATAATTTTTGAGAACGTCGGTTGTATTGTGATCGGTATCGATAATCAAAATTTTGGTGTCAGTCATAGTTGTCTCCTTTGGGGTAGTTCAATTCGTCACCATCATTATAAAGCACAAATGAGATGATATCGTGACGAAAATATGAATTTTGCAATAATTTGTTCATTTGTTGCGTTTGCTTGTTGTAACTATATTATAACACAAAATAAAACAAATTGCAAATGGTTTTTGAACATTTTTTGATTTTTGTGCAAAAATACGTGATTTTTGTCATTTTGTAGAATTTTCAAGTCATTTTTTGTTCAAATTTCATTAAAATATATTAACATTTTCTCAAATTCGATTTTTAAACGAGAATTTTTAATTTTGCAAAGTTTTTTCACTATATTAACACCTTGATTTTTTGCAAAAGAGAGAAATAATTTTCCTAGGACTATTGCAAAAATACTTTCTTTATGATATAATAGTTAAGATTAAAACACAAAGGAGCTAAAACACATGAAACTTGGTATCGTGGGACTTCCCAACGTGGGAA
>JAGBSQ010000214.1 GCA_017631775.1 Clostridia bacterium
CTCTTTGCGGAGCTGAACAACGGCGTAGGACTCTTTGCCTACGCGAGGATCGATCAGACCGACGGGCTTGAGAGGTCCGTAACACAATGTTTCGTATCCTCTTTTTGCCATTACCTCAACGGGCATACAGCCTTCAAAGACCTTTACGTTCTTTTGGCTTTCTTTATCGAACTCTTTGAGTTGAGCTTCTTCGGCGGTCGTGAGAGCTTGCCAAAAGGCATCGTACTGCTCCTTGCTCATAGGACAGTTGATATAGTCCGCGTCTCCTTTATCGTAGCGAGATGCGAAAAAGGCAATGTCCATGTTGATGGTAGATGCATCGACGATGGGTGCAGCGGCATCAAAGAAATGCAGCTTGCCACAGCCGAGCTCGTCCTTGATAAAATTCGCCATAGCATCCGAGGTCAGAGGTCCCGTTGCAATAACGGTAACAATACCCTCTTCGAGAGAAGAAACCTCCTCTTCGATCACCTCAATGTTGGGGTGATTGCGAATGCGATCGGTGATATACTGTGAAAATTTGGTGCGGTCGACAGCGAGTGCCGAGCCTGCGGGAACGCGCGTAGCATCTGCCGCTTGCATGATCAAGGAATCAAAACGGCGCATCTCCTCTTTGAGGAGGCCTACGGCATTCGATACACAGTCCGAGCGCAAAGAGTTGGAGCAAACCAACTCGGCAAAGCCCTCGGAGTGGTGTGCAGGCGTCATTTTGTGAGGCTTCATTTCAAAAAGCTTCACCTTAACGCCACGTTGGGCGGCTTGCCAAGCTGCCTCACAGCCTGCAAGCCCTGCGCCCAAAATGTTGATGTGTTGCATACCCATTATTCTTCGCCCTGCTCTTTTGCGCCTGCGGGAATTTCGCGGCTGTATTTGCAATCCTCATCGTGGCAAACCAAGAGGCTCTTACCCTTTTTGCGGAAGAGCATTTTGCCACAATCGGGGCAAAGCTCGTTGGTGGGAACGTCCCAAGAGGAGAAATCACACTCGGGATAACGCTCACAGCTATAGAAAACGGTGCGGTTGCGACCGTATTTGGTGACAATCTTTGCCTCACACTTGGGGCACTTTGCGCCAACCTCGCGAACGCGAGCCTTGGTGAAGCGGCATTCGGGATAGCGAGCGCAAGCATAGAAGCTGCCAAACTTGCCCGTACGGAGAACCATGTCACCGCCGCACTTTTCGCATTTGAAATCGGCGATAACTGGAGCCTTTTTGGGTTGCTCGGTTACTTCTTCCTCATGTGCAACCTCAACCTCTTCCGGCTTCTCTGCTTCAGGAGGTGTCAGAGGCTTGGTGTTGCGGCAGGTGGGATAGTTGGGGCAAGCGGCAAACTTGCCAAAGCGGCCGTTGCGAACGATCATGCGGCTGCCGCACTTTTCGCAAATGATGTCGGTCTCCTCGGGAGGAATCTCGATGCTCTTTTGGCCAATGTTCTTTTCTGCCTCTTCGAGTTGGGTGGAGAAATCTGCCCAGAACTTTTTGAGAACTGCGAGCATTTCTGCATCTCCCTCTTCGATCTTATCGAGGTCGCGCTCCATCTCTGCGGTAAAGCCGTAGTCAACGATGGTGGGGAAATTTTGTTCCATGAGCTGATTGGTAATGGTGCCAAGAGGCGTGGGAACAAATGCCTTGCCCTCGCGCTTAACGTAGTTACGCGTGATGATGGTGCTGATGATGGTGGCATAGGTGCTGGGACGGCCGATGTCAAGGTCCTTGAGCATCTTGATAAGGGACGCGTCGTTGTAACGAACGGGAGGCTCGGTGAAGTGTTGGGTGAGCTCTGCATCGTCGGCAGAAAGTTCGTTGCCCATTTCGAGCTCGGGCAGGCGAATATCCTTAATCGCCTTGGGTTCGTTATCGTTTGCATTGGTCTCTTCGGTAGCTTCGTAAACTGCCATGTAGCCTTGGAAAGCAACCGAGTATCCGCTGGTGCGGAAGAGGTAGCCTGCGGCATTCAGATCAATGCTGATGGTATTAAGGGTTGCAGACTCCATTTGGCTTGCAATGAAGCACTCCCAAATGAGCTTGTAAAGCTTGAATTGATCGGGGGTGAGTTGACGGCGGATCATTGCGGGCTCCAGCTCTACGCGAGAGGGGCGAATCGCTTCGTGCGCATCTTGTGCGCCTGCGCGAGACTTGTAAACTCTTGCTACCTCGGGGCAATACTGTGCGCCGTACTTTGTCATGATGAAATCACGAGCAGCGTTTTGTGCATCGGCAGATACACGAACCGAGTCGGTACGCATGTAGGTGATAAGACCTTGGGTGCCGCCAAATTCGGAGCCGAGGTTAACACCTTCGTAAAGCTCCTGTGCTACCTTCATGGTGCGCTGAGATTGGAAACCGAGCTTGCGGAAAGCTTCCTGTTGCAAGCTGGATGTGGTAAAGGGTGCTGCAGGGTTCTTTTGCTTGCTTGCGCGGCGAACAGATGCAACTGTGTAATTCTTGCCGTTAACAGCCTCTGCCACTGCCTTTGCCTCTGCCTCGCTCGACAGAGCCATTTTGCCCTCTTCGGTGCCTACAAAGTGCACGCGGAAGGTCTTGCCGTCGGGGCCGGTGAGTTGGGTCTCAATGGTCCAATATTCTTCGGGAACAAATTTTTGAATTTCTTCCTCGCGTTCAACAATGATCTTGGTAGCAACAGATTGTACGCGACCTGCGCTAAGACCGCTCTTAACGTTCTTCCAAAGCAGGGGGCTGAGCTTGTAACCCAAAATACGGTCGAGGATACGACGCGTTTGTTGGGAGTTAACAAGGTTCATGTCGATTTGTCTGGGGTTTTTGATAGCCGCCTTAACTGCGGACTTTGTAACCTCGTTGAAGCAGATGCGCTGTGTCTTTTCTACGGGAATATCGAGTGCCGCGGCGAGATGCCATGCAATAGCTTCTCCTTCGCGGTCAGGGTCGGTTGCGAGAAAGATTTTGTTTGCGGATTTCGCGCTCTTGCGGATTTCCTTGATCAGGTCACCCTTGCCGCGAATGTTGATATAATGTGCCTCAAAGTCGTTTTCGATATCTACACCGAGAGTGCTTTTGGGAAGATCACGCACGTGACCGATCGATGCGATTACCTTGTAGTTGGTTCCGAGATAGCCCTTAACGGTCAACGCCTTTGAAGGGGACTCCATTATCACCAGATTAGTTGCCATTCTGTTTTCGTTTCCTTTCGTGGTTCGGTTCTATATATTTCTTCGTAAAGTTGTTGTCAAGTTCAGTTATGCTTTTTTGTAAAGAGAGCCGGGGAGCTTTTGGAGAAGTCCCATGATCTCAAGCATAGTGAGTGCCGCCATAATTTCGGCATGCGGATGCTCCAATGCAAAGATCGCATCGGTAGAAAGCGTTCCGTCATCCGGTATGGATTCCAAAATTGCCTTTTGCACCGGGGTGAGCGTTGCGAGTGTTACCTCGGGAATTGCAGTGCGCGGTGTGGGGGGCGGGAGGATGGGCTCTTCCCTTTTGGTTTCCTTTGTGGGTTCGGCATTCTTTTCTTTCTTTTGAGAAGAGGTGCGCGGCTTTGCCGGCTTCTTCTCTTTCTTCTCTTTCTTCTCGCCGGATACGGCTCCGGGGTTGAGTTTGATCTCGCCGGCGGTATCCTTTGAAAGCTCGATTACGCCAAGCGCGGCAAGGTGAGAAAGATCGACGCTTTGCAGATTTTTGCTTTGTGCAAAAGCCTCAAGCTTAAGCGTTTCGGCATAGGTATACTCATAGGGTGCCAAAACGTCATCGGTAGAGAGTGCCATTTTGGCTCCGTCGCGCAAAAGGCCGTTTGTGCCGTCTGCCCCCTTGCTGCCTACGTTGGCAGGGATCGCGAAAACGTCGCGACCTTGCAGGATGGCCTCCTTTGCGGTAATTAAGGAACCGCTGCCAATGCCTGCTTCAACCACTACGGTTGCTTGCGACAGACCGCTGATGATGCGGTTGCGCATGGGAAAGTGATAACTGTTCGGTCGCGTGCCGGGAGCATACTCCGAAATGATTACACCGTTTTTTGCAATTTCAAGACTGAGCGGCTTGTGATGGGTGGGATAGACCACGTCAACACCGCAACCGAGTACGGCAACGGTAAAGCCACCTGCCTTGAGTGCGGCACCTGCCGCAACACCGTCGATGCCCTTTGCCATACCGCTGACAACGATAGCGCCCGCGGATGCAAGCTCATACGACATTTTATACGCTTGGCGCAATCCGTATGCACTCATGCTGCGCGTTCCAACAATGCCGACACAAAGAGTGTGATTGAAATCGGGCAAATTGCCGCGATAATACAGGATCATCGGCGGCTTTTGAATCTCGCGCAAAGCGCGCGGATAGGCGTCCTCATCGTAAGTAATGATGCCGATCTCTTCTCTTTCGCACAGATCAAGGATCTCGGTTGCGCGTTGCAGGCTTTTGTCGCAAAGCGCTTTTTTGGCGCGCTCGGTCAAATCGGAAATCTGCTCGAGCTCGCTTTCCTCTGCGCGAAAGACGTCAAAGGGCGTATCGTAAAGGGAGATCACACGGCGAAAAGCAGAAGAACCTGCGCCAAGCGCTTCAGAAAGCCATATCCAATACAAGGTGTCCTTGCTCTTCATGTTTTATCCCCCTTTTCATCAAAATCAAAAAATCATTTGCCCTTTGCAAACTCCCACATCAAAATGGAAGCCGCAACAGCGGCGTTAAAGGACTCGGCGCGACCGCTCATGGGAATGATCACGCTGTTGCTGCAAGCGGCAACGACCTCGCCCGAAAGTCCGTGGCCTTCGTTGCCGATGACAACCGCATCGCCTGCAACGATTTCAAACTGTCCAAGCGTCAATGCTCGCTCATCGAGTGCGGCTGCAAAAACGCGGCGTCCGCTCTCCCTCATCTCCCCTATCGTTGCGGCAAGATCGCCGACGCGGTCGATGCGTTGATTGAAGAGCGTACCCATAGAGGCTCGCACGGCCTTGGGATGGTAAATATCCGCGCAGTCGGCACTCAAAATCAAGCGATCGATGCCGATGGCGGCAGCCGAACGAATGATGGCACCAACGTTTGAGGGATCGCGCACCGATTCAAGGAGCACGATGCTCTCGTTTTTTGCCTGCAAAAAATGAACGCTATTATATATTGTAGCATTTTTTTGCAATTTGTCAATATATTTTGCAATAGTTATTACGCCTTCGGGCGATTTTTCTTCAGAAATTTTATCAAAAATATCATCTGATACGACAAAACACTTCTCGATTTTATCCTCATAACCCTTGCCAAAGCGCAAAGAGAGAAAGTCGAGCACACGGCCCTGTGCCGATGCCGACAAAAATACGGCGTTGATCTCGAGGTCATTTTTGATGGCCTCCTCGAGCAATTTGATGCCGTCGAAGCGGAAGATTTTGGTTGCCTCGCGCGCTTTTCGGTCGGTCAATTTGCAGAGTTCAACAATGTTTTTGTTTTGTCTGGAACGGATAATTTCCCCTGTAAAAAGCATATTTTGTTGCCTCCTTTGGGTGTGTTTTGCCCTCTTTTTTATGCCAAAAGAAGGGGCGAAAAAGCATCTATGTATGACAAAAACCCGATGCTTCCATCGGGTTTTTTATCAGATTAAAGTGCTGCCTTTGCTTGTGCGCAGAGAGCTGCAAATGCTTCCTTATCGGAAACTGCGATCTCAGCGAGCATCTTGCGGTTGAGCTCGATGCCTGCAACCTTGAGGCCGTGCATAAGGGTGGAA
>JAGBSQ010000215.1 GCA_017631775.1 Clostridia bacterium
CATCACACGCCACCGCCATTGCGTTATCCGGCATTGCTTCCGTGTAGGCCTTGGCTGGCAAGGACTTTTTCACGACCTCTCCAAATATTCTCCCACCGAGTTCATCCCCGGCGCGCGTTATTATCAAGGGAATAGAAGTCCCAACGAGCGCGAGCGCGAACTCTTCGGCTGCTCCTATGCATGGATGCACCACAAGGGTCGCAACCGCCATCACTTTGAATATTGGAACGACATCAACACAGCGACCAAAATGTACGAGCCCGTCAAAATGCCCCTGCGATACGTCAAAGAAATGTTCTGCGACCGCGTAGCGGCAAGCAAGATTTATCAAGGTAAGAACTACACCGACGAGCATCCATTGGCCTATTTTCAGCGCGGAAACGCGCGAAAGAAAATGCATCCTGCCACCGCCGATCTCCTTGAAGAGTGGCTCACGCTCCTTGCCCAAAAGGGAGAGAAGGATGCTTTCGCGCATATCAAAAACATCAAAAACAACGCCGAATACGGCAAATAAAAAATGACGGACCGCCAACAAAGGCGGTCCGCTTTTTTACGTATTTTCTTTTTTGGGGAGATACAGCGTGTATTTCCAAGTTTCGCACTCATAGGTAGGCTTGCCGGTGAATTGACCGAGTTTGGAGAGATAGATCTCCAAGGTGCCTGCCTCGCGGTCTTCCAAAATGCAGAAGTTGGAGAGCTGTACCTTGTCGCTCTCGCCCGTGCGGCGTGTGTCGATGAGGACTCGGCTGCTGCGAATTGCCAAGCCGGTTTCGGGGTTGATTTCAATCATCTAGAGGGGGAAGCGGGGGTAAGCGCCGTTTACTTCTTCCTTGGAGCAGGCATTGCCAATCCAAAAGAGCTTGCCGCTAACCTCGCTCTCTACTAGCTGACAAATAGATGCGGGAGAATATACGATTTCGCCATCCTCATAGCACCAAGGCTTGGGATCGGAGAAGGTTTTGCCGCCGTCCTCGGAGATAACGTAATATTTGCAAGCAGGAGCGTTGGGGTCAAGTCGGCAAGTCCAACCCGAAACCTTATCGCTGGAGGTACGGAAGATGCAAAGAATTCTGCCGCCCGAGAGTTCTGCAAACATCGGTTCTGAAAGTCCGCGAGTGGAGAGCGTGTCATCTACGATGATAGGCTCCGAGTAAGTAAGGTCATACTGTTGGGTGGTTTTGTTCCAAACACCGCGAGCAACCAAGAGCGCCCACGCGTGTCCAAGTCCGCCCGTGGTGGGGAATACGTCTTGTAAATTCAGCCCTGCCATTTTGCAAGCTACGTTTACGGGAATGCAAAGGTTGAACAAGATATCACCGTTTTCAAGAACGATCAAATCCGATCCGCGCGAAATATTAGTGGTCAAATAATCGGTATAACGGTAGAGTGCGCGGCTGTAATCGGCACCTTCCTCATATTTTACAAGTACGCGTTCGTGTGCGGTTCCGTCGGCATCTTCAATCATCAAAAAGCTGTGCATGGGGCGCGTATAGCCTGCCCAGTAGTGAGCCTCGGTTGCCGCATAGCCGTTTGTATAAATAAATTGGCATTGCAAACTTACAAAATGACCAACTACGGGGTTGTAGACGTGTTGCGCGTTTTGGTAACCGAGATTTTCGTCGATTTCATCATTGCCAACCGGCTCACGGGCGGGCAGGGGTTCACGAACCCAATCTGTCCAAGTTTTGCCGTTGTCGTAGCTAAAGCGATATTCGCGGTAATCTGCGGTATCGTCTTGTGATTGAAATTCCTTGACCTCTTTGCGAACGGTGCCTTCAGCATTCAAATAGTATTGCAAACGCTTTTCGGCAACGTTTGTGCCGTTAGCGGGAACGAGCAATTCTTTTTCTACCAAAACCTCATATTTTGGAGGATTTGCAAACTTCACAATCTCATAAGCTGCAACCTCAAACAGTCGCATCTCTTTACCACCGGTAGTGAGGGCAGAGTTGACGGCACCAAGCTTTGCTTTGAAAACAACGGTGTCACCAACTTGAATGGCGCCCAGCTCCTCGTCCTTCAAATATCCACCTGTAATGCTGACGTAAATACCTTCCGCAATCGTTGCTCTTGCAAAACCGTCGGAGTTAACTTGCTTATCGAGGGTGAGCTTAACGAAATAGTATTCGTCGCCGTATTGACCCTTTTCAAAAGACATACCAATCTCAATCGCTTCTTCAACAGGGGTCAAAAAGCTCAAGCCGCAAACGGTGCAAGCATAGCTGTCCCCCATAACGTGTTCATGCTCCGGGGGAATTTCGGGAGCGATTTCTTCAGGAGTGGTTACCTCAGGAGTGGTTACCTCGGTTGTGTTTGCCGGGGTGGTTTGTTCGGTTTCGTTTGGCATGGTGGTTTCATCCTCATTATTGTTTTTGTTGTTACAAGCTGTCAAACAAATAGCAAGACCAAGTAGAATTAAAAAAACACAAAGTTGTCGGCAAAGTGCGCTTTTCATAACGATTTCTCCTTTTTGAGGTGTATGAATTTATTATACAATATATTATAAAAAATGTCAATAAAAAGGAAAAAAAGAAGGGGGACTTTCTTTTCAAAAGTCCCCGTAACATCACGTTTCTTTTTCAATTCTATCCTTGCATCGTGTGCAAATAACCACAATAGAGCCTTTTCCCTTGGGAACGCGAAGAACCGCACGGCACTTTTTGCACTTAAAATAAACGTGTGTTTTGCGGTCGCGCCACTTGTTGCGTTGGAGTTTAAAGAAATTTGCAATCGGCTTTTGAATTTTCAAATACCGCTCGCGTTCGCGGCGACGTTTGTCAAGCTTGCGCGAAAAGGTGCGAAACAATGACCAAACCATCAATGCAAGTGCCACAAAATATACCAAACCGAGGTTTGGAAACCAAGAAATGACCATCAAAATCAAAGCCAAAATCATTAAAAATTTTGATAGTTCATCCGTTCCGTAGCGTCCGTACATAAAGGACGCCATTTTATGTCCCAATCTTTCAAAAAAACTTCGCATTGTAATTAAAAACTCCTTCGAGGAACTCGTTTTCCTTATGATAACACACAAATATTAACTTTATGTGATGAATATTTGAAAAAACAGGGAAGCGAACGAAAGTTCGCTTCCCAAATTGCTTTATTAGTTTCTAAGTTCAAGACCCATTTTGAACTTGAGGTCATTGAGAATTTTCTTGGAAACCTTATCTGCTTCTTCAACGGTGAGTGTACGGTCGGAAGCGCGGAGTGTTACGCGCAAAGATACCGACTTTTTGCCTTCACCAACTTGAGGACCGCGGTAGATGTCAAACAGAGCAACGCTTTCAACAAGCTTGCCGCCTGCCTTTGCCATAACGCCTTCAATTGCGCCAACTTCCATATCTTCGTCACAAACAAAGGAGAAGTCACGGGTGGTTGCAGGGTACTTGGGCAGAGGCTTGTAAGACTTTTTGGTGTTTGCATTTGCAAAGATCTCGTCAAATGCAAGCTCCGCGATATAAACGGGAACGTTCATGCCGTAGTTTGCGGTCATCAGCGGGTGAGCTTGACCGAAAATACCGAGGCAAACGCCATCTTCGGTGGTAACGGTTGCGCATCTGCCGGGGTGATAAGAGGGATTGGTCGAGCAAGCGGTGTAGGTTACACCCTTAATGCCTGCAAGCTTGAGAATGTTCTCGCAAATGCCCTTAATCGCATAGAAATCGATGTTGCCGTAAGCACCCACGGTAAGAACTCTCTTTTCGTCGGGCAGCTCATTGGTAGCCTCGTGAGGCAGGTAGATAGAAGCGATCTCAAACAAACGAACGTTTTCGTTGTTAAAGTTGTAGTTACGGGCAACGGTCTCCATCATAGAGGGCAGAGCCGTGGTGCGCATTACGCTTGTGTCCTCACCCAAAGGATTGGAGATGACAACCGAGCGACGAAGTGCGCTGTCTTCAGCCATACGGATCTTATCGTAATACTTCGGGCTGATGAAGGAGAAGGTATGGATTTGAGAAAGACCCATGCCAACCAGGGCTGCCTCGGTGTCAAGCTCAAATACCTGCTTTTCGGTGCGGCCACCAAGAGTGGTCTCAGCGTTCATGTAAGAAGCTTCGATTTTATCGTAGCCGTAAATGCGGCAAACTTCCTCTGCAATGTCGTTCATGCAGCCAAGGTCAGCACGGAAGGAGGGAACAATAATCTTGCCATCCTCAATCTTGCAGCCAAGACCGGTCAGAGTGTTTACCATATGCTCCTCGGGAATGTTCATGCCAAGGAACTCATTGTATCTTGCAGGGTTAAAGGGGAGAACAACGGTCTCGTTTTTGGTGGGGTAAACGTCGATGATGCCGTCAACAACCTCACCGGCGCCAAGGAGCTCTACGAGCTCGCAAGCACGCTCAAGACCTGCCATGCAGTTCTCGGGGTCAAGACCCTTTTCAAAACGTGCAGAGGACTCGGTGCGCATACCGTTCTTCTTTGCGGTAACGCGAACAGATGCACCGTTGAAGCAAGCAGACTCGAATACAACGGTTGCGGTGTTCTCGGTAATTTCGGAGTTTGCACCGCCCATAACGCCTGCCAATGCGCAAGCCTTTTTGCTGTCGGCAATAACAAGCATCGAATTGTCAAGGGTATGATCGATATCGTCAAGAGACTTGAAGGACTCACCGTCAGCCGCGCGACGAACGTCGATTTGTGCGCCCTCAAGTTGGGTGT
The DNA here is from genome assembly GCA_017631775.1 of Clostridia bacterium. The sequence continues at coordinate 4,666 of JAGBSQ010000215.1, forward strand.
AGTCGAACGCGTGCATGGGTTGACCGTACTCAAGCATTACGTAGTTGGTAATGTCAACGATGTTGTTGATGGGGCGAACGCCAGAAGCGCGCAGGCGCATACGCATCCAAAGGGGAGAGGGAGCGATCTTTACGTTCTTAACCACTCTTGCCGCATAGCGGTAGCAAAGGTCGGGAGCGGAGATGCCAACAGAGAGATAATTTTCAATCTTATCACCGTCGCCACAACCCTTTACAACGGGAGTGGAGAGCTTGAGCTCGCGGTCAAAGGAAACGGCGGTCTCACGTGCAAGACCGATAACAGAGAGACAGTCAGGACGGTTAGAGGTGATCTCGAACTCAACGCAAGTATCGTTGAGCATGAGAACGTCGCGAATGTCGGCGCCAAGCTTGTCAGCACAATCTTCATCAAGGATGAGAATGCCGTTTTCTTCTTTGCCGGGGCATTCGTGGGTGGTCAATTTCAACTCACCCATAGAGCAGAGCATACCGAAGGATTCAACACCGCGCAGTTTGCCTGCCTTAATGGTGATGTCACCGGGCAGTTTTGCAACGGGGAGAGCGGCGGGAACAAGTGCGCCAACAAATACGTTTTGTGCGCCGGTTACAATTTGAATATCCGAACCCTTGTCACCTGCATCGAGCTTACAGATCCACAAGTGGTCAGAGTCGGGGTGCTTTTCCATAGCGGTGACCTTTGCCACAACTACGTTTTCAATATCCTCGCCAAGAACCTCAAAGCCTTCAACCTTAGAGCCGGTAATGGTCAGGCGATCGCTGTATTCTTTATTGCTGATGTCGCTAACGTCAACGAAATCAGAAAGCCAATTTCTTGAAAGATTCATTTTTTCTACCTCCTAATCAAAATTGCTCAAGGAAGCGTTCGTCGTTTTCATAGAAGAGACGAATGTCATCAATGCCGTATCTTGCCATGGTAATACGCTCAATGCCAAGACCGAATGCAAAGCCGGAGTATTCTTCGGGGTCAATGCCGCAGTTAGAAAGTACAAAGGGGTGTACCATACCTGCACCGAGAATTTCGATCCAACCTTCACCCTTACACAAACGGCAACCCTTACCGCCGCAAACAAAGCAAGAAACGTCAACCTCTGCAGAGGGTTCGGTAAACGGGAAGTGGTGCGGACGGAAACGAATTTGCGTGCTGTCACCAAACATCTTCTTTGCAAATACCTCAAGGGTACCCTTTAGGTCGCC
>JAGBSQ010000216.1 GCA_017631775.1 Clostridia bacterium
GCCACCAAAATTTGTTCGGAGATCCCTTCGTCGCTATCACTCCTCGGTTTTTCCTCGCTCCTCGCTCAGAAAAACTTCGACTTCGCTCAGGATGACAGGCTGATTTTTACTTCTCAATAACCGTTTGTTTTCGGTCGATTCGTGAATCGACCCTACGATGGGTTTTGTTGCTTCCCGTAAGGGCGACCTGTGTTCGCGCGTTTTTTAACGCATACCATCAAATAAAATCCCTATATGTCATCCTGAGCTTGTCGAACTTTCACCGAGTGAAGAACGAGGTCAAAGCGCAAACTGCCCAGGCGGTTTGCGGGATCTCGTAACAAATCTCGGTGGCTGTTTGAAGCGCTGTAACATCCAATACAAAAGCCACCCAAACTCGTTCAGAGATCCCTTCGGCGCTTTAGCGCCTCGGTTTTTCCTCGCTCCTCGCTCAGAAAAACTTCGACAAGCTCAGGATGACAGGCTGACGGGATGTCTGCGATTGTCCATTGTTTTCTCATTTATTTTTCTACGCCCTCTTGCAATTCTCAAAAATTTCGTGTATAATGGAAGCAGAAAGAACGAAAGGCGGTGCTTTTTTGATGAAGCACGTAGAAATTTACACCGACGGTGCCTGCCGAGGAAACCCGGGGCGCGGCGGCTGGGGTGCGGTGCTTGTTTATCGAGGCATTGAGCGCGAGCTGTCGGGCGGTGAGGCGATGACCACCAACAATCGCATGGAGCTCACGGCGGCAATCGAAGCACTCGCGGCACTCAAAGAGCCCTGCCGTGTTACCCTCACGTCAGACTCCAAATATCTTGTCGATGCCATCGAGCAAGGCTGGGCAAGATCTTGGAAAGCCAAAGGGTGGCGCAAAGCCGACAAATCCCCGGCGCTCAACCCCGACTTGTGGGAGAAGCTTTTAAACCTTCTCGACACCCACGAGGTCGAACTCGTATGGGTCAAAGGACATGACGGACACCCATACAACGAGCGGTGCGACAAGCTTGCAACCGCGTTTGCCGACAGTTTTCCCGAACCCGCGGGCGAGACGATTCTCCCCGACCAAAATTTGTAATTTTGCACCACGTATATACGAAAAAAGGAGATAAAGCAATGAAAACCAACAGAAGAATCGTTAGAATAGAGCGCAGAAACGCAAGACGTGCCGCAAAGGCAAATGCACAGCTCATCCTTTGTCGTCAAGCAGGGGAGTTCCATAAGGAGTATCTCGAGGTCGAATACGCTGTAGAAGAGGCAAAGCTCGCAAAGCTTCAAGCACGCATCGATGCCCTGCAGCCCGCACAAACCGAGGTCGTTGTTACCGAGGAAGAGGTTGAAGTAAGAAACATTGACGACGCTCCCGACATCTTTGACGAAATGGAAGCAATGGAGGCTTAATTCAAACAGAGCAAACAAAAACCGCGCAAGGAAGGAACGCACTCTTAAGGACAGTTTTGAAATTCAATAGAATACGTCACCTACCAACAGGAGGACAGAGAACATTTACACGCTCTGTCCTCTTTTGTTTATCGCTCGGGAGGTAGATAAAGCCTCCCTTGTGTAAAGGGAGGTGGCACGGCTTGCCGTGACGGAGGGATTGTAGAAGCTAAATTTTACAAAAAACAATCCCTCAGCCGCCTTCGGCGTCAGCTCCCTTTACACAAGGGAGCCTTTTTAATGTTCACCTATACCATGTCAATTTTTCTGACAGGCACTGCGTTTGTGTCCACAAAAGCAAAATACGGCATACCCCTTTCGAGATATACCGTGTTTTTTAGAACTGTCCTTAAGAGCAACACTCTAACTCTGCGCGGTTTTTTGTCTGTTTTTAAAAAACAGAAACCTCTTGACAACCTTTGGTTGATTTGTTATAATAACAGTAGTTGATTTATCAGCTTGGTTCCATTATCATCTCAAGGAGGAAGAAATGAAGACAGCAACCAAAATTCTTATTTGTCTTTTGGCGTTTTGCATGATCTTGCCTTTTATGGCATCCTGCAACAAGAACAACTCCAACGGCGGTGTTCAATATCAAACACCCCCACCCAACGATGAACAACAAACCACTCCTGCATCGGGAGAGGGCAACGGCAACGGTAACGGCGGCGAGGTAGAGGAAACTACGACCAGCCCCGACGATCTGCTCGACATGCCCGAAATCGTTGATATGGGCGGCTACACCTACAAGGCATACGTTCGTAAATTCGCAGGCTCCGACACCATCGACGATCAAATGGCAAACGGCAACAACCGTTTCTTCTGCATCGACTTTTGGGTAGAGGAAGAGAACCGCGAGCAAGATGCAATTTCTTATGCCGTATATAGCAGAAACAGCAAAATCGAAGCCGACTACAACTGCAAAATTCGCCAAGTATCCTCCGACGGTAGCCAAATCGAGCACCTGACCTCGGCATACGCAAACGGCGACGGTTATGACCTTACCATCATTACCGCAAAGCCTGCAGCACAAGCCGCAACCCGCAACCTGCTCCGTAACCTCAAGGATATGGACCACGTAGATCTCACCAATCCTTCCTTTGACCAAAACTCCATCAACGAGCTTTCCATTGCAAACAAGCTTTATTTCCTGAGCGGTGACATGAACGTTTCCACCATGGAGATCGCAGGTCTTTCTGTTGTTAACATGGACTTTTATGAAGACTTGGTAGATAGCATTGTAGAGCTGTTTGGCGGCGACCCTTCCTTCTCCAACGTTTACAATCTTGTTAACTCCAAAAAGTGGACCATGGAAAACATGATGGCGATCGCTTCTATGGCAAGCATCGATAGCGATGCAACCGACGGCAGCGACCTCAGCGCTGTTGACAAGGGCGACACGGTTGGCTATTTCCAATACTTCTATTCCACCCTGTGGTACTTCTATGCATCCGGCGGACGTATTACCGCCAAGAATGACGAAGGTCTGCCCGAATTGACCATTCAATCTGCAAGAAACCAAGAGTTGGCCGACTACCTTTACGATCACCTCAACCACGTTATTTCGGTACCGTGGATCCCCCATGCAAACTCTGCAACTCTTAACAACAACTTCCTCACCGGTGACGTTTTGTTTATGGACTGCGCACTGTTTGAGGTAAGAATGGAGATCTATCCCAACGCCGAGTTCGAGTACGGCATTTTGCCTTGCCCGATCTACGAAGAGGGAGAGGACTACCACAGCGTTGCATATTTTAACAACTGGGCACACCTTTGGGCAATTCCCAGCATGGTAGTAAATGAAGAAAATGCAGAACGTATGCTGCAGATTATGGCAACCTACTCCAGCTTGGAGGACTCCACCATGCACGCATACTACGATAGAACCGTTTACCTCAACGCGGCACCCGACAATGGCTCTCGCGGAGTTATGGACATCATCAGACAGTCTATCGTTTATGACATCGCGCTTCTTTACGACTGGGGCGGACTTGAAAAAATGCTTGAAAACATTGCAAAGAACAACTCCAACCCCTACGGTGATGCAGTAAGCGGCATTGAAGCTCGAGTAAAACCCCTCATCGAGGAGACCATCGCACTCCTGATGGATCCGGGAGCTGCGGTTTAACCGAACGGTCGCAACCGTCTAACAGACGGAACAAAGGGATTAGATCTCAATACAAAAAACACAAAAAAACAAACGGGATAGCGAATTCGCTATCCCTTTCTTTTTTGTGCTTAAAATAGCATAAAACGGTTGACATTCAATTCGCGGTTGTGTTATAATGAAGCCAAGGTTGAATTTGCCTGATTTTGAATTAGGAGGAAAAACAATGAAAAGGTTGACTAAGATTTTGGTATGCATCTTGGCGTTTTGCATGCTGTTGTCTCTTATGGCATCCTGCGTCCACATCGAGATGAACAACGTGCAATATCAAACACCCCCACCGGAGGAAACTGAGCAAACCACGCCTCCCACGGGCGGCAATGGCGGCGACAACAATAACGAGGGCGCAACTGAGGAAACCACCCCGCCCGATCCCGATGCCGGCATTGTAAAACCCGAAAAAATCGACATGAACGGCTACACCTACAAGGCATACGTTCGCACACATGCGGGCGATACTCTGGATGAGCAGTTGGCAAACGGAAACAACACCTACAAGTGCATCGACTTTTGGGTGTCGGAAGAAGACCGCGAGCAGGATGCAATCTCCTATGCGGTTTATAGCAGAAACAGCCGCATCGAGGCTGACTACAACTGCAAAATTCGTCAAATTTCCTCCAACGGTAGTCAAATTGAGCATTTGACAAACGCTTATGCAAACGGCGACGGTTATGACCTTACCATCATTTCCGCAAAGCCTGCGGCACAAGCGGCAACCAGAAATTTGTTGCGCAACATCAAGGGCATGGCAAACATCGATCTGTCGCACAGCTCCTTTGACCAAAACTCCATCAACGAGCTCACCGTTGCAAACAAGCTGTACTTCCTCAGCGGTGATATGAACATCTCCACGCTTGAGATTGCAGGTCTTTCTCTTGCAAACGTAGAGCTTTACGAAAAATTGGCAGAGAGCATTGTTGAACTCTACGAGGGCGACGTAAACTTTGCTAACCTCTATTCTGTCGTTTTCTCCAAAAAATGGACGGTTGAAAACATGATGAAGATTGCCTCTGCGGCAAGCATTGATATCGACAATACCGACGGAGACCTGAGTGCAATCGATAAGGGTGATACCGTTGGCTATTTCCAATATCTCTATTCTACCATTTGGTACTTTTACTCTGCAGGTGGACGCATCACCAAAAAGAATGATATGGGCGTGCCCGAATTGACCATTCAAAGCGCCAAGAGCCAAGAGATTGCAAACTACCTCTTCGACCACGTCAACTCGGTCATCTCCGTGCCCGAGGTTCCCAATTCCTATTCCGCAATCCTCGACCAAAACTTCCTGACGGGTCAGGTATTGTTTATGGACTGCTCGGTATTTGAGGTCAGAACGCAGATCTATCCCTTCTCCGAGTTTGAGTACGGTGTGCTGCCTTGCCCGCTTTACGAAGAGGGCAGTGACTATCACAGCGTTGCATTTTTCAACAACTGGGCGCATCTTTGGGCAATTCCCAGCATGACGGTAAATGCCGAAAACGCAGAACGTATGCTGCAAATCATGGCGGTTTATTCCAGCTTGAAGGATTCGACAATGCACGCGTACTATGATAGAACCGTTTACCTCAACGCCGCGCCCGACAACGGCTCGCGTCAGGTAATGGATATTATCAGACAGTCCATCGTTTACGACATTGCTCTGCTTTACGATTGGGGCGGACTTGAGAGAATGCTTGAGCAAATTTCGGATGCGAGCACCAACCCCTACGGCTCTGCCGTTAGTGGTATCGAATCCACCATTCAACCCAAAATTGACGAAACGATCGAGTTGCTGAAAAATCCTTTGTCGGCAACCTAACAAAACAAAAAAACAAACAGACGGGGTAGCGTTTTGCTATCCCGTCTGTTTTTTGCGCAGCGTTTGATTATTTTGCTTTGAGTGCGAGGTCAAGCCAAACAAGTCCTACGCTGAAAGCATCGTAAAGACCTTCTTTTTTGCCTTGCTTAAGGATCTTGTTGGGGTCCTTGGAGTCAATTACCTGAATGAAAACGTCCTTGGGCAATTTTTTGCCTTCAACTTCCTTATAGGACATGATTTCAAGCACCAAAATGCACTTTTCGTTCATATCGCCATAGCAAATGGTGTTGCCTTCGCGCACCAGCGGCTTATCCAAATATTCGAGGAACTTGCCCTCTACTTTCGCTCTTGTTTCTGCCATTTATCTCATCCTCCTGTGGGTTATTGTCGTTGTCTCTCTTATTATGATACCACGTATTTGCAAAAAAGTCAATGCTTATTTGATTTTTTTACAAAAGCGACTGCAAAATTTGTTCAATCTCGGCAAGGGTTGTGGCTTGCATCACCGCGTTGCGGGCAATTGCCGCGCCGCGCATGCCGTGCAAATACCAAGAGAGATGCTTTCGGCTTTCCGAAACACCCACGCGCTCGCCTTTTTCTTTCACAAGTCCGCGCGCGTGCTCAAGTGCGACCGCAAAGCGTTCCTCGATTGTTGGGGGTGTGTATGCTTTTCCTTCGATTGCAGAGAGGATTTCGGCAAAGATCCAAGGGTTTCCTTGCGCGCCGCGCGCGACCATGATGCCGTCGCAACCGGTCTCCTCGAACATGCGGAGAGCATCCGCTGCCGAGAAGATATCACCGTTGCCCACAACGGGAATATCCACCGCTTTTTTAACGTCGCGAATGATGTTCCAATCGGCTTTGCCGGAATACATTTGTTCTCTTGTGCGACCGTGCACACAGATCATCGAGGCACCTGCATCGGCAAGACGTTTGGCAAGCTCGACCGCGTTGATGCTATCTTTGTCCCACCCCGCACGAATCTTGACGGTAACGGGAATTTTAACAGCGTCTACCGTTTTTCGCACCACGTCTGCGGCTAAAACGGGGTTTTTCATCAGTGCAGAACCCTCGCCGTTGCCAACGATCTTCGCCATCGGGCAACCCATATTGATGTCAATAATCGAAGGAGGAACCTCGCTGATGCATCCGCGATAGTCGTTGCTCTCGAGCAGCTGCGCGGCACGCGCCACGAATTCGGGCTCTGCGCCAAAGAGTTGAACCGCCATAGGGAGCTCCTCGCGCAGAACTGCCGCAAGCGGAGCGGTTTTGGTGCGCTCCTCGGTGACGGGACGCTTGCAGAGTTGCTCATAGCAAAGAGCCTTTGCCGACACCATTTCGCTCACGGTGTACTCTGCGCCGAACCGACGCGCCATCGCGCGAAAGGTGCGGTCACTCACCCCCGCCAAGGGAGCAAGACATATTCCGTGTTTTATTTCGATGTCAGCAATATTCATGACGTTCTCCGTTTTTGTATTTCTTCTCCCATTATACAAACAAAACGCGCGTTTGTCAAGGAACGTGGCAAAAATTGTTCGCCCGAAAACGCAAAAAGTCGATAACGTGTGACAAAAACGCGCACACGTGCGCTCGTTTTGGGTGTTTTTCGGTCTTTTTGGGTCTCTTTTTGTCAAGCGATTTTTCTTGACAATGCGAGAGGGGAGTGGGATAATCAAGGAGAGTGCAGAGATATAAGCAAATTGGTAGGGGACGGCGCCCTCGACGTCCCAAAAACAAAGGGTTACAAAACGCATCGGATAAAGAAACGTCCAATAAATTGTTGATCTTTTGTCC
>JAGBSQ010000217.1 GCA_017631775.1 Clostridia bacterium
TATAATATGCGTTGTGAATAATTGCGGCGTCGCCAAGCGGTAAGGCAACGGACTCTGACTCCGTCATTTCCTAGGTTCGAATCCTAGTGCCGCAGCCAACGCAAAGGACACCTTCGGGGGTCCTTTTTGCGGTGGCTGCGACACAAACGCTTCGAAACGTTGCTACGCAACGCGAAGCGTTGTGGAGCTAGGTTCGGTTTCGAGCCAAAGCCGTCGAGGAGCTCGCTCCGCGAGCGCGACGAAAAAATCTCGCACGCAGTGCGAATATCCTGGTGCCCACACAAAAAAATCCGCTGAGATCTCTCAGCGGATTTTTTAATGTTCAGTTTTATTACCAAGCGTCGAATACGCGTCTGATTTTTACTCTTCTTGTGCTGCCGCCAACCTTCTTTGCGCCTTCTTTTTTGGTGCTGGTGATTTGAACGGAAACAAAGATGAGAGCTGCCAAAATTGCCAACACCTTGCCTGCAACGCCACTCAGTTGGAGAACACCAACGCTGGGAGCCATTGCGGAAAGGATAGCCATCAGAACAGCACCTGCCGCGCAGGAGGTGATGATAATGAATGCCCAACGAACAAAATACATAGCTACCATTGCTACAACAACGCCAACTGCGGCTGCAACGATGTAGTTGGGAACAAAGAGGTACATTGCAACAAAGCCTGCGGCACCTGCTACGCCAAAGAGCGCATATGCGATCTTTTTGAATGCAAGGAATGCCAATACGAGCATAAGAACAACACCTGCAATTTTGCTTGCAAAGTCGGGGAGTTGCCATGCAAAGGCATTTTGTGCATTTCTAAAGAGTGCCTCGCCAATGCCATAACCTGCAACTGCAAAGCAAACGGTGGAGATCAATTTGATGTACTTATAACCAATTGCACCTACAAGCAGTGCCAAAATAGCACCTGCTACAAATACTGCAATGGTGGGAAGCTTGATAATGCCTGCAACAGCGGCAAGTTTTTCAACAATCAGATTCAACGCAGCCGCATAACCGCCCGCATTGAGAATCTCAAGGAAAATAGGACCCATAATGAAACCCCTTTCAAATAAATATCTTCTGTTTTATTATACAACGAACGGGCGTGTTTTGTCAAGGGTTAGCATCAACTTTTTCGTTTTCTTTTTGATTTTTACTTCTTTTTTTGCTTTTTAAAAGACTTATTGCAAGAAAAAATTGAATATTTACATTTTTTTGTTGAAATCTCGCCAAAATATTTGTATAATATGGGTAGTTATTATGACAAGGAGTATCCTCATGACGCAAGCAGACAGATACTATAAAAAAATGACAGAGACGCCCATTGCACGCCTGATTGTAGGTCTTGGCATTCCCACAACCATATCCATGCTCATCACGGGCATTTATAACCTTGCCGACACCTATTTTGTGGGCGCTCTCGGCGAGAGCCAGCAGGCAGCCACAGGCATTCTTTTTACCCTGCAAGCCATTATTCAAGCAATCGCATTTATGCTTGGCCACGGCTCGGGAACCTTTGTTTCCAAGGCTTTGGCAGATAAAGACACCAAAACCGCAACACGCTACGTTTCTACCGCGTTTTTCACCGGTATTGGTATAGGATCCCTTCTCTCGATCGGTGGACTTACCTTCCTCAATCCCCTGCTCCGCCTTTTAGGCAGCACCGAGACCATTCTCCCTTATGCGCGCGACTACGGTATGTGGGTCTTGATCGCCTGCCCTATTATGATCGGCTCTTTGGTCCTGAACAACAATTTGCGCTATGAGGGCAAGGCTTTTTATGCAATGATCGGTCTTACAACCGGCGGTATTTTGAACATTTTTGGCGACTTTTTGCTCATACGTGTGTGCGGTCTTGGCGTTTTTGGTGCCGGAATGGCAACGGCAATTTCGCAAACCATCAGCTTTTGTATTCTTCTCTTTCTTTATTTGCGCATGGCGCAAAGCACCGTTTCCATTCGCGCCGTCAGCCGCGATGCAAGAGAATATCTCGGCATTTGCAAGGTCGGCTTCCCCTCCCTCATTCGCCAAGGACTGAACTCCATTTCGGGCGGAATTCTCAACAACCTCACCAAAGCCTTTGGCGACGCCGCCATTGCCGCTATGAGCGTTGTTAACCGCTTCTCCTCTTTGGTTATGTTTGTGGGACTTGGCATCGGTCAAGGATTTCAACCCGTGGCATCCTTTAACTATCAAGCCAAAAAGTATCGCCGTGTAAAAAAAGGCTTGATTTTTACCACCGTGTTCGGTTTTTGCCTTTTGAGTGTGCTTGCAACGCTCGGCTTTATTTTTGCCGAACCCATTGTACACGTCTTTCAAGAGCACCCCGAGGTGCGCACCATCGGTGTTCCCGCCCTTCGATATGCAACAATCGGTATTTTGTTCCTCTCGCTTTCCGTTCCGGTCAATATGCTCTATCAAAGCATTCGTCGCGCGGGCATTGCATCCTTCCTCTCACTCTTGCGCTCGGGCGCTATCTTCATCCCCGTATTGCTCATCCTACATCACTTCCTCGGTTTGATGGGAATTCAAATGGCGCAGCCTGCCGCCGACGTTCTCACAGGACTTGCTTCTCTCCCCTTTATGCTTTACTTCCTTAAGACCACCCCCAACGACGAAGACGTCACACCCGACGCCCCGGCCGAACCCGAAGAAGAAAAGGAGACCGTATGAAGATAACCACTGTTTTGTTTGATCTTGACGGCACGCTTTTGCCGATGAATCAAGACAAATTCATCAAGGCCTATTTTGGAGGGCTTGCTCAAAAGCTTGCCCCACACGGATATGATCCGCAAAAATTGATTGGTGCCATTTGGCAAGGCACCGCCGCCATGGTAAAAAATGACGGACAAGCCACCAACGAGGACCGTTTTTGGCAGGGCTTTGAGGCCGCTTACGGCAAAAACGGCCGCGCCGATGAAGATCTCTTTGCCACCTACTACCGCGAAGATTTTGACAAGGTGAGCACCTCCTGCGGCCACACACCCGAGGCGCGCGAGGTCATTGACACGGTCAAGGCATGCGGCATGCGCGCCGCTCTTGCAACCAACCCCATCTTCCCCTCTATGGCGACCGAGCGTCGCATTGCTTGGGCGGGACTTTCAACCACCGATTTTGAGCTCTACACCACCTACGAAAACTCCCGTTTTTGCAAGCCCAACCCGGCTTATTACCTTGAGGTGATGCAAAAGCTTGGCGTCTCCCCCGAGGAGTGCTTGATGGTTGGCAATGACGTGGAGGAGGATATGATAGCCGAAACACTCGGCTGCCGTGTCTTTTTACTGACAAATGACTTGATCAACCGTGGCGGCACCGATATTTCCCGCTACCCCAACGGTGACTACCGTGATTTGATTGCATTCATTAAAAGCTTGAACGCCTAAATAAAAATAGCCGAAGAAGCGTAACTGCTCCTTCGGCTGTTTTTTGTTTAATATTTTACGCTGCTGTCGATAACCTCTGCATTGAGGAGGCGATCGATATCACCAACGAGCTTTTCGAGAATAGCGGTGGAAGCATAGAACTTGCCAACAACGCCGTCGGGAGAATTGGTAACGAACTCTCCGTTCTCGTTTTTGGTAAAGAGCTCTACGGTTACAAGAACCTTCCAGTCGGAATACTGATAGAATTTGTATTCGATGTATTGCGAAATATTCTCGTCGTAATTGCGAATTTCGTTGCCGTCCTTATCGTAATAGGTGTAGCCGTTAAGCGCTCTTGCATAGTCCTCTACGTGTGTAGAGATGGTTGCAATCGGCTTTTTGCTGTTGCTTGCAAGATATTCTTCAACGCTCATGCCCATAGCCGCTTCAAACTCAACGGGGTCAACGTCGCCCATCAAGGAGAAGTACAAAAGCTGCATATGCAGTTTGCGGAAGTTATCGGTTGCGGTAACGTTTTCGTATTCCTCAACGCCTGCATCTCCCATGCCGGAGTTGGAAATGTTGTATTGCAGCAACTCGCCGTTGCAGGAGATCAAAAGACCGGAAGCATTAACGCCAAGCGTTGCTTCATAGGTATTGCCCTTATAGGTGTAACGGTAAACGGGATCTCCGATCTCTCGTTGAACGCGAATACGTTCGTTTTTAACGGTGTCAATGTAGAAGTAAGAGCCGCCTATATACTTGCCATCGGCATCACGCTCGATGATGTACTCAACGGTTTTGGTGGTGTAGTTGGGGGTAACGGCTACGTTCTCTCCCTTTTCGTTTCGGTAATAATAGGTTTCCCCAACGTAAACAACGTCGGTGAGTGTGGGGTCAAGAATGATATCCTTGTTGCTTACAACCGTTACTTCATCAAGGTCGACCTCTGCTACGATGTCATAGCTCTTGTTTCCTACCTTGTAGACCTTTTTACCACCCTCGATATACACCTTGCCCTCGCTGAGGTTGATGCCCTTGAATTGGCCCTTTTCGTCCAAATAGTAAGCGTAGCTCAGGGAGTTATCCAGTGTAAAATCAAAGGTCTTATCCTCGGTAAGACCAAGTGCCTCGCCGTTGAACTCGAACTTGATATCGCGCATATACGCAATGTTGTGGAAGATGAATGCTTCGTTATACCACTTCATGTAATCCCACTCGAGGAAGGAAAGATAGTATTGGTCTACCTCAACGATCATATCGAACGGAACCGCCGCTACGTAATAGGTGCCCTGCGGTGTTTTTTGGCTAATGAAGAGCTCGTTGTTGGCATAAAGCTTTTCGCCATCCTCGCTTACGTTGCCGGAATAGGTTGCGTAGGTGAGGTAGTAAACGTCCTTATCCAAACCGAATTCCGCCATGGTCTCGGCGGTAAGGCCGATGCGGCGGCAGGCGATAGCCTCGATGGAATAGAAGGTTTCGAATACCGAGATAGCGCTGTTCTCGTTGATATGGTATCCCGACATTACGCTAATGCCCGGCAAATAGGGGCGCGTGGAGTTTGCGGTGTTGATGCGTTCTTCAAGCTCGGAATAGGTAAAGGAAACGATGGTTTCGAGCTCGATCTTTTCATCCTGCCATGTGGGAAGGTAACCCAACAGGAAATCCTTGCCCATGCTGTGGTAGGTGACCGATACCGGAAATACTACGCGAGGAACGATGATCTCCTCAATGGGTTGCAGAACGGTATCCTTGATGTAATCGGTGGTAACAATGTAAACCGAGCCTCTGCCCTCAAGGCGAACGTAATAGCCGCCGCCGGAAAGGATCGCATCACCGATGTGTACCGTGTAGGTTCTTTCGGGATCGGATTGGGGATTGCCGTTCTCGTCGTATTCTACAACGGGACTGCCGTTTTTGTACATAACACTACCGTCGGCATTCTTTTTGTAAAGAAGCGCGCTGATGGTGTAGGTCGCCTGCGGTGTATCAAGACCGTATACCGAGTAATCGATGCTTCCGTCAGGCAAACGGGGGATGAGGGGGTCTTGGGAGTTTGCACCCATTTTGCGGTTTGCCATCATGTAGCCGCAAGAGAAGCAAAGCTGTGCAAACAAATCTTGGTCGAACTCCAAGGTGGATTTTTCAAATTCCTTGATCTTAAATCCGTCCTTTGTGCGGTAGAGCGTGTAGTCACCGCCTTGATCGTTCTTCATGGTAATCGAGTAAAGCTCTCCGGAGAGCAGCTGCGGGAACATCAAAAGAACGGTGCCGGACGTATATTCTCCGTCCTCAGCATCTACCAAAGCGCGCAGGGTATGCTCGCCGGTTGTGGGATCAATTCTGTATTGATTTCCGCTTTTCTTTGCAATAAAGACGGTTTCAAGCACGCCGTTGGTATCCATAAGGTTGCCCTCGGCATCAAACAGCTTGTACACGCCGTCTTGGCGCTTGACGTAGTATTTATCGTTATACGTTACGCCATCTACGGTGTAGGTATCGACAAAGGTGTAAATGGAGATGATTTGCGCCACAATGATAAAAGTGACGATCAATGCCACCGCCACGGAAGCCAAAGCAACAATGGCGATTTTTTGGCGCTTGAGCATGGAGCGCCTTTTGTTGGTTTCGGGTGCGGCTTTTTCCCAACGTGCAACAAGACGAACGTCCTCGTCCGTTTCGATAATCGCATCGGGTGTGACAAGCTCCTCCCCATAATACCAACCGGCAAAGGTGTAACCGCGACGAACCGGTGTGGGGAGTGCGCCAAACGGCTCGCCCGCAACACCCTCTCGGCTCAGTTGTGCAACGTTGCCTCGGTTGGCGTCAAATATAAGGTTGATAATGGTTCCTGTTTTCATCGGTTATTGTTTCCCTTTCTGTGAAAACCTGATTGAGTTCTTACTTTTCTGCCCCGCGGCGGGTCTTTCTTTTTACCAAAACAACCACACCTGCTACGGTCATGGTCAGAGCAGGCAAAACAGCAAGAATAACCGTGGTGGTAATGATACCGGGAGCGATGGAGGTAGCACCTGTGGTGCTATCGGTCAGTTTGTGCTGTGCATCGTCAATTTGCATATCGTAGAGAGCGAGGAAGTTCAAACCTACAGGGTTTACTTCTCTGCCCATGTAGCGCAAAACAGAAAGCAGCGCATCGGTGTTGCCATAGGAGGTGCTGCCAAGGAAGGCATTTTTTGCAACCTCGGTAGAGCCGACTGCACATACAAAGGAGGGTTGGTTAACGGTGGTATATCCCATGCCCTCGCCCGTGGTGCGACGCTCTGCCGAAAGTGTCATAACATTGAACACGCCCGAGCCGCCCATGGGTACACCGTTCTCATCGGTCAGCACCTGGCCGCCTGCCACTACCGAGTAGTTGGCAGGGCTTGTGGTGGTGCCTGCGCGGAACATATCAAAGATCATGCGGTTCCAACCGTCTCTGCTGGATTCTGCATAGGTGTAAGCGGGAATACCCTCGGTTTCGTCTGCCATAACGTAGGCACGGTCGTAGGTAGAGGAGAATGCGATGCCAATGGCATTGCCAAAGATGACCTTGGGAGCGTTGCCTGCAGAAACAAGATCGCTCAGAGCAGCCGCACCAACGCCTCTACCAACGGGATACTGTGCAATAAAGGTGTTGCCGGTACCGTCGAGTGCGCTTGCGGCATCTACAATGGAGTAGTTGCCCTTTACGGTTTGGTCAGCCGCGTTTTGGCCGTTGGTGCGTTGATATTCAATGCCCCAGAAGGTCAAGTACTCTTCGAGGTTGGGCATGTGGGGAGTATCGGCATCCATAAACACCATAAAGGAATAAGACTTATCCAAAAACGCATCTAACTTTTTGGTCTCGGAAACAGCCACGTTCTCGTTGCCAAATGCCGAAACAAAGTCGGTTTGCGGATCAAACGTCAAGATCAAACGGCAGTTTTCGGGGATCTCATCGGTCTGGAGATTGAGGAATTGGATTTCATATCCCGCACCCTCGATAACGTTCATAAGCTCGCTGTATTCGGGCCAGCTTTCGCGATCGTTCAAATCCCAATTTGCAAAGGGTTCGCCGTGATTAACGGTGAGGCAGCAAATGGGATCCTCGGCACCGGTAACGTCCAAAATTTGCTTTACGAACTGCTTTTGTCCGTTGTAGCCAATGGGAACGTCGGTGGCGGATTCGGCATCGTAGGTGTAGAAGGTGCGCGCCGAGCTGACACGGAATTCGGTGCCGCTAGCAACGATTACGTTAGAGGGATAGATGGTGGAATAAGAGGTGCTGCGGTACATATCTACCGAGGAGGGATTGCTCCATACGTCGCGCCAAGAAACCGAAATGTTCTCGGGGAATTGCTTTTGCAAAGAAAGCGCGGTGTAGTATACGTAGCGCATCGATTCAGCGGCAATCAGTTGGTCGGGCTCCGAGCAAAAGATGATCTCTACCTTTACCGGCTCTTCCCTATCCTTGTTAGCCAAATCAAAAATGTATTCCAAATATCCAACGGTTTCGTCCATCAGTGTATAAAGTCCGCATTGCTTTTGCAAATTGGTGAACTGCTGATAAACGGTATATGTGGACTGCGGCGTCAAATCGATAAACCAATGCTGATTGGTGCAGAGTGCCGTCATACCAACGTTGAGGAGCAGAACGGCGACAAGCACGATGATGCACAGTCCCAATGAGGCGGAGCCGCGACGGAGCTTACGCTCCCATCCGTTTCCGAGTTTCATATCTGTTGTTTCCTTTCTTTGGGGTTTTCTTATGCGCGACGGCGGCGGATGAGCACAAGCAGAGCAACAGCAGTAATGCCTGTTGTGGGAATGAGTGCCAAAGCAACCGTCCAGCGCAGCATTTGCGCGGTGGTAATGATGCTGATATCATAGGAGACAAAGGGCTTAATGGTAAGACCTGTGGGCGCTTTGCGCTCGCCGATTTCTTCAAACAGCTCAAACAATACGTCGCTGTTATCGTATACGGCAGATTGCAAATACTCGCGTGTTGCAAAATTAACGGAGGAGACAACGCCTACATAGGAGGAGCCGGTGACATTCTTTTGCTCGGTCAAGCTCATCAAAATGCAGGAGCCGCCGTCAATGACTTGTCCGTTCGCCCAGTGCAAAGTATCCTCGCCGCTGCGGTACAAGGGATAGAGCGTACGTGTGCCGCTCATGTTGACGTAGGTGCCGTTTTGCTGTGCAATGTAGCCCTCGCCCGTAACCGAAAGAGCCGTGGAGTTGCCAAAAATAACGTACTCATTCTCGTTGCTCACAAAGCGGTTGTTTTCACTGTTTGCGGCATGGCCGTAAATCGTGTAACCGTCGGAGGTCAGAGACTCTGCAGAGTTTTGCACCGTGTAGCGGTGAGAAACACCCGTGGTGGCATTTTTTGCATACTCGGTTTCAATGCCCCACTCTTTGATGTAGCTCTCAAAGTTGGGCATGCTGGGCGTTCCGTTCTCCAAGAAGAGCAAGAAGGAATGTCCGTCCACAGAAAGGAAGGCATCCAAAATTTCTGTTTCGGAAACGTTAGAGACCTCATCGGCTACAAGGTCGGTGTTGGGGTTGTAGCTGATGATGAGATCGCAGGTCGCGGGAATGGGGTCCTTGTAAAGGTCGATGTAAACAACGGTGTAGCCTGCATCGTCCAAAACGTTCAAAAGCTCGTAGTCATAAAAGACTTCGCCGTGGTTTGTCAAAAGGCACACAATGCGAGGGTCATCGTCAATGGCGTGCATAAGAGCGGAGCTGAGCTTGCGCTCGCCGCTGTAAGCCCAAGGCTCTGTGCTTGTCTCATCGGCAAACACATAAAAATCCGTCCATATGTAAACGCGGTGGTAATCGCCGCAAACAACAATTACGCTGCTGCTGTTGAGAGCGGTAACAATCTCCTCACCGGTCAGAGGGTGTGTGCTGACCGTGTAAGGTTTGACGGGTGTGGGGTTGACGTAAATATCGTAAAATTTGAGCTTGATATTCTCAAAGCGTTCTGCCAGAGCAACTGCCGTGTAGTAGAGGTAGTAGTTTTCGTGTCCTTCAGCCTTTACCGAGTCTTCAAGATCACAAAACAGGATCTCAATGGTGGGCAGGGTTCCGGTCTTGGTTTGGTAGTCTGCAAAGTCGCTCTCCAAAACGGTGTAGCAATCCTCGGTGACGTCAAACGCCAAGGTAGGCGTTAGGGACGTGTAAAGCTCGTAGCGCTCTACCAAGGAGGACAACACAACATTGAGGAGCACGGCCACCAAGATTACCATGGCGGTAAGAACTGCCGCCACTGTGGCATAACGCACTTTTTTGTTGCGTATGAATCGTTTTTTCATAAGTGCTTTTCTCCTTTGGCATTAACCCCAACGGCGCTTTTCGTAAACGCGCACGGTCAAAAAGAGGAACACAAATGCCATCGATGCATAATACAAAAGCGCCGCATAATCGAAGATGCCTGCACTAAAGTTGGTGTAGCGGCTGAGCACCGATACCCAATCGATAACAAAACGAATAGTATAGCTGCCGATAATGGGTTGTCCGGAAGCATCGGTCAGCATGTTGAACACGTTGAGCAGAACCATAACGGCAATAACACCAATGGTGATAACCGCTGCGGAGAGTTGATTTTCTGTCAAAGCGGAAATAAACGTTCCGATAGCAATGAGTGCCGCACCCAA
>JAGBSQ010000218.1 GCA_017631775.1 Clostridia bacterium
GAGCTTGAAATCATCGCACGCGCACAAAACGTGACCGATGCGGCTTTTGCACACATTCTCAAGGTCCTCACCCCCGAGATGACCGAGATCGACGTAGCACTTGAGCTTGAAATGTTTATGCGCCGCCAAGGAGCACAAGGCTTGGCGTTTGACACCATTGCCGTATCGGGCACCAATTCCTCTCGCCCTCACGGCGTACCGCGCCCGGTCAAGCTTGAAAAAGGCTTTCTTACCATGGACTTTGGCGCACGTGTTGACGGTTACTGCTCGGATATGACCCGTACCGTTGTTCTCGGCCGTGCCGACGAAGAGGTAAAAAAGGTTTACAACACTGTGCTTTTGGCTCAAACCGTAGCGCTTGAAGCCGCTGCCGAGGGCGTATCCTGCCATGCACTTGATACTGCCGCGCGCAACGTCATCAACGGTGCCGGATATAAGGGTTGCTTCGGCCACTCATTGGGCCACGGCGTTGGTATGTTCGTTCACGAGGAGCCCCGTCTCTCTCCCAAGGCAGATAACACCGACGTCCTCGAGCGCGGACACGTAGTTACCTTTGAACCCGGCATTTACATTGAAGGAAAATACGGTTGCCGTATTGAAGATATGGTTGCCGTTTGCAACGACGGTAGCATTCGCAATTTCACAAAGAGCCCGAAGGAACTCATCGAGCTCTTCTAATGGAGGATACATGAACGTTTTTTTAACCGTCGCAGAAGAAACACCCGTAATTGAAAAGGTGTGGAATTTGGTTGACTGGGCAATTACAAGATTTGGTCTGTCGGTCAACGAAAGCGTTGCCGCCAACATTTTGGGCGCCATGCTTTGCGTTGTAATCGCTTACCTGCTTGGTAGCATCTCTCCCGCCATTCTCATTTCCACTCGCGTGTGTGGCAAAGACATTCGCCAAGTGGGCAGAAAGAGTGGGGGAACCTATAATATGCTGCTCTCTTACGGCCCCAAAATGGCCGCGGTGAGCGCTGCTTGCGAGTTCCTTTTGGGCTATGCCGCCATTTGGGTTGGCAGAGTTCTTTGGGAGGCAAACGGAGCGGGACTTGCACTCTTTTTTGTGGTGTTTGGCAATCTTTTTCCCGCATTCCACAAGCTCTCGGGCGGCAAGGGCATTCTCACCTTGTTGGGTGCCGCTGCGGCACTGAGCCCCTTTGTGTTCCTTTTGATGATGTTCGTTTTTGTGTTGTCGCTTGTGGCATCCAAGCTCGTTACCTTTGCTTCTGTTGCCATTGCAGGCCTTTTCCCCATTTTTGTAAAATCCTTTGCAAATGACGGCTTGCAGCTGGCAATGGCTGTGTTCGCCGCCGGATTTATCATTTGGGCGCACCGCCACAATTATCGCCGTGTGCAAGAGGGCAAGGAAGAAAAATTCTATATTAGCGCATATTTGAAAAAGAAGAAAGCCGAGGATACCGACGATGAATGAAGCATACCAAAAAATCGTTGAACTGATCTCCTTGGCGGCAAGCAAGGGAGCCTTGAAAAAAGCGGTTCTTTCAAAGCCCGAGCAAAAGGCCTACGTTAAGTGCAACATCACCCTGCGCTTGGTTGGCGGCAAGACCGTTTTGCAGGCCGAAACGTTTTGCACCGATAACAAGGCATTGCACGAAAATATCGCCCCCAACGATGTCGCACGTCTTGGCGAAGTCGCCGCTGGATGGGCGCAAATCAATCTTTTAACCACTCTTGGCGATTGTGAATTGCGTTCCTCCAAAAAAGGCAAGGTCGCACTCCTTGGCGGTGACAAGCTCTCTCGCGCACTTGCAGAAAAGGATGCACCGTCTGCCAAAATCGAGAGCAACAACCGCGAAAAAAAGTATATCCTTTCGGGCAACGAGCCTTTTCTTAAGCTGCTTGACGTCAGCGACGAAAACGGCCGCGTGCGCGACAAACGCCAATCAAAATTCCGTCAAATCAACCGCTTTCTTGAGCTCATTCGCGATTGCATCGGGCATCTTCCCGCCGAGGGAACCCTTCGCATTTGCGACCTTTGCTGTGGCAAGAGCTATCTTTCCTTTGCGGCATATCACTATTTTACCGTAGTGCTCGGTCGCGAGGTAAAAATGACCGGTGTTGACCTCAAGCCAGACGTTGTGGCATACTGTAACGAGGTCGCAAAAAAGCTCGGCTTTGACGGCTTGGAGTTCCTCCATGGCGACGTGAACAAATACGAGTGCCGCGAGCACGTGCATTTGGTAATTTCTTTGCACGCCTGCGACATTGCAACCGATTTTGTGCTCAACAAGGCAACCGAGTGGGGGGCAGACGTTATTCTTTCCACCCCCTGCTGTCACCACGAAATGAACCATACCATCAATTGCGAGGCACTTTCCTTTATTACGGGGCATTCTATGTTGCGCCAAAAGCTTTGCGATGCCGCAACCGATGCGCTTCGCCTCAAGCGTCTTGAGGCAGCCGGATATTCCGTGTGCGCGCTCGAACTCATCGACCCCGAGGAAACCCCCAAAAACATTATGCTGCGCGCCCTAAAGCGCAAAAACTTTGATCCCACATCCCCCGAGGCTCAGCGCCTGCAAGAGGAATACCTTGCGGCAAAGGCGTTTTTGGTAGGGGATCAAAAGGTCTCGTTTTAAGAGAGAAAAAAGAGAGGAGACAGACTATGTTTAAACTCTTTTCCCGCAAAAAGGATCCCAACAGCAAGGCCTACCGCTGGGAGATGGCGCGACAAATGGCCAACCATCACATCCGCTACGTCACCGAAAAAAGAAATGGCGTTGACGAAGTAATCGGCCGCAACGGCGGACTGAATATTCGAGACGATGAGCTCATCGTTTTTGCATCCTCCGACGTTGTTTTTCGTTGCAAGATCGAACAAATGCAGGCATGGGAGCTGCTCTCCAAGGATGGCGTCGTTATCACCGCCCCCGACCTCGAACATGAGGGCAAGGAACGAACCATTATTGTTTTTTATGTTTATTATCGTTGAGCGGCTATGTGCCGCTCAATGCTTTTGGGAGGAACAAGGATGAGAAAAACAATTTCGATTTTGTTGATTTTGGTATTACTGCTTTGCAGTGTGAGTGCGCTGACATCCTGTGACGTCATCCAATCAATGCTAAAAGGCGAGCAGGGAATTCAAGGCATTCAAGGCGAAAAAGGAGACAAGGGCGACCAAGGCATTCAAGGCGAAAAAGGAGAGAAAGGCGACCAAGGCATCCAAGGTGAAAAAGGAGACAAAGGCGACCAAGGCATCCAAGGAGAAAAGGGAGACAAGGGCGACCAAGGCATCCAAGGTGAAAAGGGTGAAGATGCTACGATTGAAATTAGTGAAGATGGCTATTGGGTTATCAATGGCGTAAAAACGGAATACCGTGTCGAAGCCAATGAACCCCAAAATGAGCAAAGTCTGTGGAAGAACAAAACTGTCACTTTTGTAGGTGATAGCATTACATCGGGTGTTGGAACAAGCAAAACATACTGGGAATATTTGAACGAGTGGATTGGATTTGAAAATGTTATCACCATGGGTGTTGCGGGATCCTGTATCAGCGCACAATCCGATTATGGAACAAAAAACGCGCCATTGGTAAACAGATATCAAAACATTCCCAAGTCCGATTTGATTGTTTTGTTTATGGGCACAAACGATTACGGTCACGAAACACCTTTGGGTTCTATGGGTGATGTTGGTGATGTTTCTTTTTATGGGGCACTGAATATGGTTCTGCCGGCGATTGTCAATGCACATCCAAAAAGTCAAATTCTTGTCATCACTCCTCTGCATCGTTATGCTTTTGGAACGAGCGGAATTACAGGTGAAAAATTCACCAATGATTTCCTCCCTAATGGAAGAGGGCATACACTTGGCGACTATGTACAAGCCATCAAACATGTTTGCGCGCAGTGGTCGATTCCCACCATTGATTTGTTTTCTACCAGTGGTATGAATCCTGCCATTGGGGCAATTAAAAATTTGTATATGCCCGATGGACTGCATCCCAATGCGGCAGGACATCAAAGAATTGCGCAACTCATTCAAGCGCAGTTGGAATTCTATCCTCCCGTTTTGATAGAGGAAGAAGCAAGTCCCGAGGTTTCTTTACAAGTCTCTTTGCAACATGGGAACAAATTTGTAGATGCTTATAAAAATGATATTACAAGAGCCTCTTCGCAAATAAATTTGTATTTGCAGGAGGGAGAAACGGTTCGTTTGTTGAATCCCGAACAATACCAATGGGCGCTTGCGGGAACGAGCAGCGAAATATCTGCCATCAAAACACACGGCTATTATCCCGGCAGTGCTTGGTCTTCCATTGCGTCTTACACGGTGCAAAAAAGTGGATATTATGGCGTCGTTTTGCTGAAAATAGATGGTTCAGCCTTTGATTTTGAAAGCGAAAACGATTCCTCTGATCTGTGGGATTACATTGTTATAGAACCTGCACAATAAAAAAGTGACTCATTAAAACGCACTCAATATCGCGGTATGCAACTGCGAATATTGGGTGTGTTTTTTTGTTGTCTTTTATCGAAAACTCCTTTTCCAATTCTGTTCGGTATAATCTGCCCACAAAACGGCAAAATAGAAACAAAAGCAAAAAATCGGCGGCCCATCTTTGCGGTTGCTTTTGTGGGAGTTGGGTATGAAAGAATTTAGCTTTGTTGTAACAGATAAAGACGGCATGCACGCGCGCCCTGCGGGCAGACTTGCCATGTGTGCCAAGCAATTTGCCTCAAGCATCAACGTTCGTGCAAACGGCAAAACGGCAGACGGCAAGCGGCTGATCTCCTTGCTGATGTTGGGCGCGGTTTGCGGCACGACCCTGACCTTTATCATCTCGGGCGAGGACGAGGATCGCGCCGCCTCTGCCCTAGAGGATTTTTGTCACACACAGTGGAACCCTATGGGGGTGGTTTTGGGGGATGAAACAATTGAAAACTGAGGTTGTTTACGGCACGGGAATCGGCACGCGCGGAGTGGTTGGCAAGGTGCATTTTTTGCATACGTCGGGGCAGGTTGAAGAGAAGGACGGGCGTGGTATTGAGGAAGAACGCGCGCGTTTATCTGTGGCGATCGAGCGCGCAAGGCAATCGGTTTTAAATCTGCAAAAAACGGCCGAGGAGGACATAGGAGCCGAAGCCGCCGAAATTTTTGCCATTCACGCCATGCTGCTCTCAGACGCGGATCTGCTTGAGCGAATAGAGGAGGGCATTTTGCAAAACCTTTCCTGCGAGGCGGCGGTACGCGAGGCAGGCGAGGCGTTTTCCCTTGAACTTTTGGCTCTGGAAGATCCGTATTTACGGGCGCGCGCAACAGACATCAAGGACGTTTGTGCACAGCTTTTGTCGCATCTTTCGGGAGAGAGCGAGGCGACCGAAGGTACACCGCGTGAGGCTTATATTCTTGTTTCGCGCGATCTGACCCCCTCGCAAACGGTGGGACTTGACCGCGATCTGCTTTTGGGATTTGTTACCTTTGAGGGGTCTCCCAACTCGCACACTGCCATTTTGGCGCGCGCCATGGGCATTCCGGCACTTGTGTGCGCGGGTAAAATTTCCGAAATACATGAGGGGAAAACAGCGCTCTTAGATGCTGCCGCAGGCTCCTTGACGCTTTCACCAAGCGAGGAGGAAATGGCTGCTTTTGCGGCACGTTGTGCAGAGAACGAGGAACTTTTCTTTGAGCGTGAGCGCATTTTGCACACCTTGGCAGACAAGCCTGCCATTACAAAAAGCGGTCACAGGGTACTCATTTACGCCAATGTCGGAGGAGAAGAGGAGGTCGGTGCCGTTCTTTCGGGCGGTGCCGACGGAATAGGCCTTTTGCGGAGCGAGTTTTTATATCTCTCGCTCGACCGCGCCCCCGATGAGGAAACGCTCTATCAAAACTATCGAACGGTTGCCGAACGTATGCAGGGGCGGCGCGTGGTCATTCGAACCCTTGACGTGGGAGCCGACAAACGGGTTCCTTATCTTTCTCTGCCGCAAGAGGAAAATCCCGCTCTCGGCTTGCGCGGCGTACGGCTTTGTTTGCGGGAGCGAACACTTTTTTGCGAGCAGATCCGTGCCATTCTGCGCGCATCGGCGCACGGCAAGGTTGCCATCATGTTCCCAATGATCGTCAGTGCCGAGGAGGTACGCGCTTGCCGCGAGCTTATAAACGAATGTATGCAATCTCTTTCGGCACGTAAAGAGGCATACGATGAGCATGTTGAGGTGGGTATCATGATCGAAACCCCGGCCGCCGCCATTCTTTCGCGCGAGCTTTCCGAGTTGGTCGACTTTTTCTCGGTCGGCACAAACGATCTTTTGCAATACACCTTGGCGGTAGACCGCCAAAACCCCTACGTTGAGGAGCTTTGCCGCACAAACCGCGAGCCGGTCCTGCACTTGATTGAAAAGGCAGCAAAGGCCATTCACCAAACGGGAGGGTGGATAGGTGTTTGCGGTGAGCTTGCCGCCGATCTTTCACTCACACAGCGCTTTTGCGATATGCGTATAGATGAGTTGTCGGTCTCCTCGCCTTATCTTTTGGAGCTACGCGAGCGCGTGCTCAACTGTCAATAAATTTTTGGAGGAAGAAAAAATGAAAAAGAAAACCGAACGTCTTATGGCTCCCTGCACTGGCAAAACCCTTCCGCTTTCAGCGGTTCCCGACGAGGTGTTTGCCCAAGGCATTTTGGGCAAAGGCATTGCAATAGACCCCACCGCGAGGAGCTTTTTTGCACCCGTGAGTGGGGAAGTGACCTCTGTGGTCGATTCACTTCACGCTTATACGCTCTCAAGCAACAACGGCACCAACGTTTTGGTGCATATTGGCGTTGATACCGTTAGCCTTGCCGGCAAGGGATTTTTGTCGCACGTCAGGGCGGGGGATAGAGTGGTTGCGGGGCAACTGATTGCCGAGGCGGATATTGACCTCATTCGCTCGCGCGGACTTTCTCCCATTTGTTCGTTGGTGGTCACCGAACCCGAAGATATCGAGGATATTGAATACACACCCGGCTTTTGCATTGGCGGCGAGGATGCCGTTATGCAATACCAAGTAACGGTGAGGAATGACTATGACAAACACGCAAGCACTTGATAAAAAACGAAGATTCGGCAGCGGATTTTTCGAAGTTTTGCAACGCGTCGGGCGTGCTTTTATGCTCCCCATTGCGCTCTTACCGATAGCAGGACTTCTTTTGGGAGTGGGAGCATCCTTTACCAACGAGGCCACGCTTGAGGCGTACAATTTGCTTGGCGTTATGGGGCCGGGTACGGTTCCGTATACAATTTTTTCGCTTCTTGCCTCGGTCGGCACAGTTATTTTTGATAACCTGCCGCTCCTGTTTGCAATGGGCGTGGCGCTTGGCATGGCCGAGAACGAAAAGGCAACGGCAACTCTTTCGGCGGCAATCGCATTTTTCGTTATGCACAAAACCATCAGCACTCTGCTCTCTGTCAGTGGCAAGCTTGCCGAGGGGGCAATGCCGGAGGGAACAATAGCCAACGTGGTTGGCATTGAGTCCTTGCAAATGGGTGTGTTTGGCGGCATCATCGTCGGTCTTGGCGTAGCATGGCTGCACAATCGGTTCTACAAAATTAAGTTGCCAACCGTTATTTCCTTTTTTGGCGGCACGCGATTTGTGCCGATCATCTCCACCTTGGCGTATATTCTTGTGGGCGTTGCCATGTTCTTTTTGTGGCCGTTTGTGCAATCGGGTATTTATGCCTTGGGCGACCTCGTTCTCCGTTCGGGATACGCGGGAACACTTATCTACGGTTTTATCGAACGTATCTTAATTCCGTTTGGACTCCACCACGTGTTCTATTTGCCGTTTTGGCAAACCGGCGTGGGCGGCTCTGCAATGATAGATGGCGTTATGATCTACGGCGCGCAAAATATCTTTTTTGCCGAGCTTGCATCTCCCAATACAACACGTTTTTCGGTTGAGGCTTGCCGTTTTATGAGCGGTAAGTTTCCGCTTATGATCTTTGGTCTGCCCGGTGCGGCGCTCGCGATGTACACTTGTGCGCGGTCTGAAAAAAGAAAAGTCGCAGGCGGTCTTTTGCTCTCTGCGGCATTGACTTCCATGCTTACGGGTATCACCGAACCGATTGAGTTTACTTTCTTATTTGTAGCGCCCATCCTTTACGTTATCCACTCGGTGCTGGCGGGACTTGCCTATATGCTCATGCACCTGCTTGGCGTTAGCGTGGGAATGACCTTTTCGGGCGGTCTTATCGACCTGACGCTCTTTGGCGTTCTGCAAGGCAACGCCAAGACGAATTGGCTGATGATCCCTTTGGTGGGCGCGATCTATTTTGTCGTTTATTTCTTTTTGTTCCGTTTCCTTATCCGTCGTCGCAATTATGCAACACCGGGGCGCGAGGAGGGGGAAGGCGAGGTCAAACTCTACACCCGTGCCGACTACAACGAAAAGAAAAACAATGCGCAAAAGAACGAGGGGGAGAACAGTGTTTCACAACTCATTTTGAATGGCCTTGGCGGACGTGAAAACATCATCACACTGGATTGTTGTGCCACACGCTTGCGCGTGACCGTTAAGGATGAAAGCCTTGTTTCGGATGATCTGCTCCGAGCGAGCGGTGCGCGCGGTGTCATTCGACGCGGTGGCGGCGTGCAGGTCGTTTACGGCCCACAGGTATCGGTCATCAAGAGCGAGCTTGAGGATTATATCAAAACACTTTAACCCCCAAAAAACAGACAAGCACCCAAAATAACGGTGTTTGTCTGTTTTTTATGGACAATCGACGAAAAATGTGGTATAATAAAATAAATTATTGATGTTCGAGTGATGCAGATATCATTTTTCTCGTTTATTTTTTTGTAAAGAGAAAAATCCATCGAACAAAGGAGAAGTACAAATGTTGGAAGATAAACAGATTGTTGATCTGTATTGGGAGAGATCCGAGGAGGCAATCGCCGAAACAGACAAGAAATATGGGCGATACTGTCATTATGTCGCCTATCAGATTTTGGCTGATAATGAGGATGCCGAGGAGATCGTAAACGATACATATCTCAAAACCTGGAACACCGTTCCACCAAACCGCCCCGATCCTCTTAAGGGATATGTGGGAATGATCAGCAATCAATTGGCATTGGATCGCTATGACTCCAAAAAGGCGCTCAAGCGCGGTGGGGGACAGCTGCCTGCCGTGTTGCACGAGTTGGCGGAATGTATTCCCGCAGACGATGACGGCGAGGACATTGGATACAGTGTTGCTTTGCGCGATTCTCTAAAACGCTTTTTGAGATCCCTACCCGAAAGAACGCGAACGATTTTTGTGCGCCGTTATTGGTACGTTACGCCTATTTCGGAAATCGCCAAGGAATTTGGCATGAAGGAAAGCAACGTGGCCATGTTGATGCTGCGTACGCGCCTGAAGCTGAAAGAGTTTTTGGAAAAGGAGGGATTTTGACAGATGAATGACAAAAACATTTTTGATGCCTTGCGCGATATAGATCCGCAATGGATCATTGATGCCGCGCCTGCCAAAAGAACCTCTGTTGCAGGTATGTGGGCAAAGTGGGGTGCTCTTGCAGCTTGCTTGTGTGTTTTGATTTTGGGCATTTATTTTATCGCTCCTCAATTTTTCCCGGACGGCGTCATTCCAAACGAAAGTACGCCACCCGGGGGAACAGAACCTCCGCCAATGCATGAGCACGTGTTTGGTGAATGGTTTATTACAAAGGATGCTACCTGTGCCGCACAGGGCGAGCAAACACGTCTTTGCGCTTGCGGTGAGCAAGAAATTCGTTTTACCGATCTTTTGCCTCACTTTGCGGGGGCGTGGGTGATTGAAAGAGAACCCACCATCAAATTGCCCACACCCGATGACCCAGACGAAAGAGAACCCGGATTGAAATGTCAGTTTTGCGATTACTGCGGTGCAAAGCTCGGCGAGGAGCTGATCCCGGCAACAGGCTCTTTGGGTTTGGCGTATGCCATCAATGCCGACGGCAAGACCTTTTCGGTAGCAGGTATTGGCAACTGCACCGATGAGGACATTATTGTTCCCGAAAATTTCTGCGGTTATCACGTCACGGGTGTAGTCAAAGAGGCGTTCAAGGGTTGTAAAACCATTCAAAGCATTACGCTCCCCCAAACCGTAAGGGTGATTGGTGAGAGAGCGTTCCGAGATTGCGAAAATCTGCAAACAGTCAATTTGTCCGAGGGACTTTTGGAGGTTGGAGCCGAAGCATTTTGGTCTTGTACAAGTCTCAAAACCGTTCATTTCCCGTCAACTGTAACCACAATCGGTGAGGGGGCGTTCAAAACCTGCTACGGCTTGCAGCAAATGACTATTCCCTCAGGCGTAACCGTTTTGTCGGCGCAACTGTTCTACTATTGCTACAATCTTGAAACGGTTGTCCTTCCCGAGGGACTTGAAAGCATTGGTGCAATGGCATTTTACAGCTGCTATGATTTGAAGGAGATCGTCATTCCTTCCACCGTAACCGAAATTGGTGAAATGGCATTTTACAACTGTAACCGCTTAACAAGCGTTGTTTTGCCGTCGGGACTTAAAACTATTTCCAAGTCCATGTTCGATTACTGCGGCAACCTTAAAAGCGTTACCATTCCTTGGAGCGTTACAAGCATTGGCGACAGTGCATTCGGTGACTGCGACGCACTGGTTACAATCAATATTCCGCTCAGTGTTACAAGCATCGGCTCCGGTGCATTTTCCGGATGTAACAGTTTGCAAAAAGTAATTATTCCAAACGGTGTTACGGCAATCAAGCGCAACACGTTCTCCGATTGTCAAAGTTTAACCGCGGTAATCATTCCCAACAGTGTCACAACCATTGAGTACGCGGCCTTTTCGGGTTGTACCTCACTTGTCAATATCGATATCCCCTCCGGCGTAAAAAGCATTGAGTCCGGCGTCTTCTCCGGTTGTAAATCATTGGAGCGCGTGGTAATTCCCAAGGGCGTTGAGATAATTGAGGGACACACCTTTTACAACTGTGCAAGCTTAACCGAAGTAATCCTTCCCCCGCGCATCAAAAGCATTGGCTACTACGCCTTTGGCGGATGTGCTTCGCTTGAGGCCATCAACATTCCCGCAGGTGTTACCCATATGGACTTGATGGTATTTACAGATTGTACGTCTTTGAAGCGTATTGTTCTTCCGAGCGGCCTTGAAAAAGTGGAGGGCAGTATGTTCCGCAACTGTATCAACTTAACAGAGGTAGTCATTCCGCAAGGGGTAAAGAGCATTGAAAGCCGCGCATTTAGCGGATGCAAGGCACTCAAAGCAATCGAAATTCCCTCAAGCGTTACTCTTATTGATACGCGCGCGTTTGAAGATTGCGAATCTTTGGAGCGCATTGTCATTCCGCAAGGGGTTCAAACCATTGCGTATGCCACTTTCTCCAACTGCAAGAGCTTGCAGGAGATTGTCATTCCTGACAGTGTCAAACACATTGACCGCGACGCGTTTAAAAATTGCGATGCATTGATTCAAACAGAAAACGGTGTTTTCTACGTCAACAATTGGGTGGTTGGCTTTGATAATGCAGTCGTCGACGTTGTTTTGCGAAGCAATACCGTGGGTATTTGCAGCTACGCCTTCCAAAGTGCTCCCAATCTTGTGCGCGTAACGCTTCCCGCTACCGTAAAATATATCGGTGAATCTGCATTTTCCAACATTAACAGTTTAAAAGAAATTATTTTTGACGGAACAAAAGAGGAATGGGAAGCGGTTGAAAAGGGCCTTTATTGGATGAGCAGCTCCAATAACGCCGTTATCGTTTTTGCAAAGGATGCAAATACGTAAATTTTTTCATTTTTAAAAACAAGGGCAAGTGCCATCCAAAAGGTGGTATTTGCCCGTTTTTTATGGACAATCGACGAAAAATGTGATATAATTTACACAATATCAAAAAAACGAAAAAAATGAGTGATACATCCTTGGATTTTTCTGTTTAGATTGTTGAGAGGAAAATCATCAAAAACAAAGGAGAGAAACAAATGCTGGAAGACAATCAAATTGTGGATCTGTATTGGGCGCGGTCCGAGGTGGCTATTGAGGAGACCGACAAAAAATACGGCCGATATTGCCATTATATCGCTTATCAGATCCTTTCCAACGATGAGGATGCTGAGGAGATCGTAAACGATACATACCTCAAAACATGGAACACGGTTCCGCCAAACCGTCCCGACCCCCTCAAGGCATACGTAGGCATGATCAGCAATCAGTTAGCCCTCAATCGCCATGAGGAAAACGCCGCACAAAAACGCGGCGGCGGAAAGATCGCTTTGATCTATCATGAGCTTGACGAATGCATTGCCGATGAGGGCTCATTGAAAGATTTGGGAGAGGACATTGCTCTTTGCGATGCCCTGAACAAGTTTATATGGTCTTTGCCCAAAAAGACAAGAAACATTTTTGTGCGCCGCTATTGGTACGCATCCTCTGTGGCAGATATTGCAAAGGATTACGGCATGAAGGAGAGCGCTGTGGCAATGCTGATGTTTCGAGTAAGGCTAAAACTCAAAGAATTTTTGAAAAAGGAGGGCTTTGCAGAATGAACGGCAAAAAGATTTTTCAAGCAATGCGCAATATCGATCCGCGCCTGGTTCTGGATGCGGCTCCTGCCGAAAAGGCAAAAACCTCCTATGCTTGGGTAA
>JAGBSQ010000219.1 GCA_017631775.1 Clostridia bacterium
ATGGCACCCCGAAAACTGCATCCAGTGTAACAACTGTGCATTCGTATGTCCTCACGCTGCGATCCGTCCTTACGCAATGACTGAAGCAGAAGCCGCTAACGCTCCCGCAGTTACCAAGTTCGCTGCTAAGCCCGTTGTTAAGACCAACTACAAGTTTACCATGGCAGTATCTCCCCTTGACTGTATGGGTTGTACGCTCTGCGTTAAGGCTTGCCCTGTAAACAACAATCCCAAACTCGGCACCGCTATCGAAATGGTATCTCTCGAAAGCCAGAGAGAACAGCAGGCTGCATTCGATTACGCTGTTGCCAACGTTTCCGAAAAGAAGGAACTCATCAACACCACCATCAAGGGCTCTCAGTTCAAGCAGCCCCTGCTTGAGTTCTCCGGCTCTTGCGCAGGCTGTGCTGAAACCTCTTACGCACGTCTTGTAACCCAACTCTTTGGTGAGAGAATGTATATCTCCAACGCAACCGGTTGCTCCTCCATTTGGGGTGGCTCCGCTCCTGCAACTCCTTACACCGTTAACCGCGAAAGCGGCTGTGGTCCTGCTTGGGGCAACTCCCTGTTTGAGGACAACGCAGAGCACGGTCTCGGTATCGCTCTCGGTCAAAAGACCATTCGCGGTCGCCTGATGAACAAGGTTGCAGAAATGGCTGCTTCCGATAAGGCAAGCGCTGAATTCAAGGCAGCGGCTGAGGCTTACCTCGCAACTGCTGAAGACGGCGAAAAGAACACCGAAGCTACCAAGGCTCTCGTAGTTGAGCTCGAAAAGGCTGCAGCTGCAGGCTGCCCCGTAGCTCCCGCAATCCTTGCTGAAAAGGATTACCTCTCCAAGAAGTCCGTTTGGATCTTTGGTGGTGACGGTTGGGCATACGATATCGGCTTTGGCGGTCTCGACCACGTTCTCGCGTCGGGCGAAGACGTAAACGTATTCGTATTCGATACCGAAGTTTACTCCAACACCGGTGGACAAGCTTCTAAGGCATCTCAAATCGGTCAGGTTGCTCAATTCGCAGCAGCAGGTAAGGCTATTGGCAAGAAGAACCTTGCAGAAATCGCTATGTCCTACGGCTACGTATACGTTGCACAAGTTGCTATGGGCGCTGATATGAACCAACTCCTTAAGGCTCTTAAGGAAGCTGAGTCCTACAACGGTCCTTCCCTTATCATCGGTTACGCTCCTTGCGAAATGCACGGTATTAAGGGCACCATGCAGAACTGCCAACTCGAAATGAAGAAGGCAGTTGAGGCTGGTTACTGGCAGATGTTCCGCTACAACCCCACTCTCGAGTCCAACAAGCTCTCCATCGACTCTAAGGCTCCTACCGCTGATTACGTAGAGTTCATTAAGTCCGAAGCTCGTTACGCTCGTCTTGCTCAGTCCTTCCCTGAAAGAGCTGCTGACCTCTTCCAAAAGGCTGAAACCAACGCTAAGGCTAAATATGAGAGACTGCTCAAAATGGGCAAGCTCTATGAATAAGATAGTGTAAAGAACTGCGGGGGAACCTTTTTTCGCGAAAAAGGTTCCCCCGCACCCCTTCCAAAAAGCACTCTCACAAAGAGGCTAAAAATAAAGTTGTCAGTGCGCTGACGGACAGGCGACGCGAACACAAGGTTCGCTCTTGCTGTCGCGAGCGCGTGGGCACCACCAAGACCCCGCGCGCAAAGAAAGTTGTTAAAAACAGCTCTACCACCGGTTTATTTCTCCCTACTAAACCAACGGTGGGTGTACTTTGCAAAAAATAATTGTTATACTGTGTGTGAAAGGAGGCGCCTATGAACCAAATTAAGATAGGAAAATTTATTGCCGATTGCAGAAGACAGGTCAATTTGACACAAATGCAGTTGGCAGAAAAACTCGGCATCACCGACAAGGCAGTATCCAAATGGGAACGCGGCATTGCTATGCCCGATACCTCGATTATGCTGGAGTTGTGTGACATCTTGCACATCAGTGTAAATGAATTACTTTGTGGGGAGAAAATCAGTATGGAAAACAACAATCAAAAAAATGAAGAGCTTATGCTCGCTATGGCAAAAGAATTGGAACAAAAAAACAAAACCGTTTGGTCTTCAATGTGGATCATTATGGGCTTTAGCATAACAGCCCTCTTGATAGGTATCTTCGCCGCCGCATTCCTCATTCCCGAGGGCGTGTGGCAGCTTGTTACCATTCTTTCGGTTTGTGTTGTGTTCTTGATTCCTTGTTTTTATGCAGTGAAGCTTGAAGTGAGCGTTGGTGCTTACAAATGCAAAAAATGCGGCACCGAAATTGTACCTACCTATAAAGAAGCAATGATGGCGCTGCACCGCGGCTTTACCCGTCATTTGATGTGCCCTACCTGCGGCAAACGCACTTGGTGCAAGAAAGTGTTGGAAAAGAAATAAAACAAAACGGGCGACCAATGGTCGCCCCTACAATGGTTTTTATAATATTCCGTAGGGGCGATTCATGAATCGCCCGTTTTTATTTGCGCTAATCGTTTGTTTGCGGGACGCCCGGGAGGTCGTCCCCTACAAATATAGATTTGCCTTGTAGGAGATGACGTCCTCGGCATCCCGTGTTACGGCAAATCAACTCTCTTAGCGGATAGGGTTAGTGGGTCTCGCTGCGGCTCGGTTCGTGGCTAAACAACTCTCTTAACAGGCAGGGTCTTGGCGGCGCCTGACTGTTCGCGGTAGCAAAGCTCCCTCAAAAGCGGGCGCTTCTACTGTCTATCCGTTTCTTTGGGATTTTCTTTTGATATTTTTGTAAGTGCTTTTTTGAAGGGGTGTGGGGGAACATTTTTCGCGAAAAAAGTTCCCCCACAAATCTCTTCAATTAAACAATCTGCTTGCCTCTAACAAAAACGTGTTGCATGTTGATGGACTCGTCGAAGATGACGATGTCGGCATCCTTGCCGGCGTCGAGGGTGCCCTTGGTAGAGCACTTTGCCATCTTTGCAGGTGTTTCGGAAGCCATCTTAACGGCATCCACGAGAGGAATGCCGGCGGCAACCATGGTGCGAACGAGGCGGTCGGTGGTAGCAACGCTACCCGCGAATGCTTGTCCGTCGAGCATCCAAGCCACTCCCTTTTCGATGCGGCAAGGAAGTCCGTTATCGAGCTTACCGAGAACGGTCTCGATGCCTTCGGGCATACCTGCACCGCGCATAGCATCGGTAACGAGAGCGGTTCTATCCGCGCCCTTGATCTTGTAAACCATTTGGAGCAGCTCATAAGGCAGATGCATACCGTCGGCAATGATCTCAACGGTGATGTTATCGTTGATGTATCCTGCCTCAATGGCGCCTGCAATTCGCATACCGTTGATGCGTTCTACGCTCTTCATGCAAGAATAGAAGTGTGTCATGTGGGTGTAGCCGTTTTCAGCTGCCTCCATCATTTGCTTGCAGTTTGCATCGGTGTGTGCAGCAGCAACAGAAATGCCGCGCGCGGTGAGCGCCTTTGCAAATGCATAACCCTTGTCACGCTCGGGAGCTACGCTCCAACGAACGATATCGTCGGTTGCATTGAGAAATCTTTCATACTCTGCGGGATCGGGATCACGCACGTAGCGAGGATCCTGCGCGCCCTTTTGAGAAAGGGCGAAGTAAGGACCTTCCATGTGCAGACCGATAAAGTCGGAACCCAGACGGTCCTTTTCTTTGATGGCCTTGTAGGAACGGAACATCTCAAGCGTTGCTTCAAACTCGCCCGAGGTTGCCGTGGGGCACATTGCCGTGGTGCCGTGCTTTGCGTGGAAAGCAGCCGCGCCTTCGAAAGCCTCTTCGGTACCGTCGAGAAAGTCGTAACCGCCGCCACCGTGCAGGTGAAGGTCGATAAAGCCCGCGGACACGTAGTTGCCCTTGGCATCGATCAC
>JAGBSQ010000220.1 GCA_017631775.1 Clostridia bacterium
GATGACTCCTATCGCATTGAAGGCGCGGAAAATGTAACCGAGGAACAAACAGGTGACGAGTTTATCAACATTGTGGGTGGTAATGGCCGTGGCGTGTTTTATGGCGTTGTTCGTTTTTTGGAAGAATACGCAGGCACGCGCTTTATCACGTATGAGCTCGAAACGCACACCGCCGACCCCGTAATTCTCCCCGAAACGATTTCTATTAGCTATGAGCCCGTTTTTGAATACCGTTACACAAGTTGGAACGCAATGTCAAAGGATCCCCTCTTCTGTGTGAAGAGCGGAATG
Organism: Clostridia bacterium; assembly: GCA_017631775.1. The sequence goes on from JAGBSQ010000220.1 coordinate 292, forward strand.
AACGGCAACCACGGCGGCATTACTGAGGAAATGGGCGGACATATGAGTTATGCAAGCGGTCTTGGTGTTCACACGCTCGGCGTTTTAAGTGAAACGACCTATCCCTACCCCGGATACGCCCCCAACCCCTGCCTCTCTGACCCCGAAGTGCTTGCTACCGTTATCAAAAACGTGCGCGCGGCTCTTGAAAAAGACCCCACCGTCAACATTATTTCGGTTTCGCAAACCGACAAAGAGGAATACTGTACTTGCGACACGTGTGCCGCTATTGACGAAGAAGAAGGCAGCCACGCAGGCACACTTTTGCGCTTTGTCAATGCCGTTGCCGAGAACATTGCCGAGGATTATCCTAACGTGCTTGTAGATACGTTGGCGTATAAATACACGCGCAAGGCTCCCACAAAAACCGTTCCACGCGAGAACGTTTGTATTCGTCTTTGCTCCATCGAATGTCACTTCAATCACCCCATGACTACCGAAACCTGCAGTGTTTGCTCTGCGTTTTGCAACGACCTCGTCGAGTGGAGCAAAATTTGCGAAAACATCTACATTTGGGATTACACAACCGACTTTTCCTATTATCTCTCCTTCTTCCCCAATCTCTACGTCCTGCGCGACAATATGAGATTTTTTGCAGAGCACAACGTGCGCGGTATGTTCTATCAGGGCAACAGTCAAGGCCCCTCGGGTGAGTTTGGCGAGCTTCGTGCTTTTCTGCTTGCAAAGCTGATGATGTACCCCTATATGAGCGAGGAAGAATACTTTGCACTGATGGACGAGTTCCTCGAAGTTTACTACGGTGGCGGTTGGACGTATATTCGTCAATACATCGATGCCCTATCGGAATTTGCCCTCAAAGGCGCAGGTCACACCATTTATCACGCGCCCTTTACCGCCATTACCGAGTATGAATACCGCGCAATGGAATACGGCTTGAACCGTTTTTGGAAGCTTGCTGAAAAGGAAGCAGGCGACCGCCTTGAATACGTTCAACGCTCTCGCTTGCATTGGCGTTACACCGAATTGATGCTCAATCCTGACGAAGAAAAGGCCCTTCAACTCATCGAAGAGGTCGAAGGTCGCGGCATGGCTTGGCGTGAAGGAAAATATCACGTCAACATAGAAAAATCCGAGCTTTTTAAGCGCCCCGCTATGTGGATTTACGAGTAAATTGCATACCCACCCTATCAAAAACCCCGCTCGACAGCTTTGTCGGGCGGTTTTTTATTTCAAAATTGAATAAAAGTTTCGTCATATTATATAAATTTTGTAAACAAATAAAGAATACTATTGCATTTTTTAACCTTTTTTGGTATGATGTATTGTGAAGGAATGTACATACATTCCTAACCATCCTTAATGATACCGAAAAAAGGAGAAAAAACGATGAAAAAACTGTTGACTCTGTTGCTTACCGTAGCAATTCTTCTGCCCTGCTTCCTTACAGGCTGCAACCTACTGGATCTTATCAAGGGTGAAGAAACCACTCCTGTGGAAACCGTCGGCTGTGAGACAACACCCGGCGAAACAACACCCCCCGAGGTAACGACTCCTGAGAATACAACTCCTGAGAATACAACTCCCGAGCAAGAGCCCCCCGTTGAGCCCGAGCCTAAAACCTTGACCCTGACCACCGTTAACGTAACAACTGGTGACGACGTTACCGAGGTTTATGCAGGTGCTGAACTGCTCTCTTACTTGAACAAGAAGGGCATCACCGCGGCTGACGACGGCTTCCCGATTCACATTAGCATCGACTCCGAACTCGGAGCAGATCATTTTAAGATTGAGGCTTGCTTGGACGAAGAGAATGCAGGCATGACCTTCCGCGGTGGCGACAAGCGCGGCATTCTGTATGCGGTTTATCAATTTCTTGAAGAATACGCAGGCTTCCGTTATTTCACACCCGACCTTGAAACATACACCGAGGATGACGTTGTAATTCCCGAAGGCGTCGTTATGGACCACGACCCCGTTATCGCTGCCCGTCGCTTAACTTGGGCCACCATTTATTCCAGCATGGAATGGGCTGTAAAGCTTGGTGTTAACTTTGGTATTTCCCTGCCCCAAAACCTCGGCGGTCAAAGCCTTGACTACGGCAGCCTGTTCGTTCACACAATCGGCCGCTTGTCCGGAACCAAGTATCCTTATCCGGACTATTCGAGCAACCCTTGCTTGACTGACCCTGAACTCCTCCAAACCGTTGTTGCAAACCTGCGCAAAGAGCTTGAAGCAAACCCCAACATCAACATCGTATCCGTTTCTCAAACAGACGTTGAGAATTTCTGCTACTGCCCCAACTGCAGAAAGATTGCAGAAGAGGAAGGCAGCTACTCTGCTGTTTGGATTACTTTTGTAAATAAAATTGCAGAAGACCTCACCAAGGATTATCCCAATCTTACCATCGATACCTTGGCATATAAGCACACTCAAAAAGCTCCCAAAACCGTAAAGCCTCACGAAAACGTTTGTGTTCGTCTTTGTTCTATCACCTGCTGCTTCACGCATCCCATTGACGATCCCGATTGCCCGAAGAACAAATCCTTCCGCGAAGACCTCATTGCTTGGGGTAAAATTTGTGACAATGTTCACATTTGGGACTACACCACAAACTTCCACTACTA
>JAGBSQ010000221.1 GCA_017631775.1 Clostridia bacterium
ATCTTTGCGCGCAGGGTGCGAGCACCGTCGGCAAATTCACCGTTCTTCATGCGCTCAAACAGGTCAAGGTTCTCCTCAATACTTCTGTTGCGGTAGGGAGACTCCTTGGAGGCTTGCGCGCGGTCGGTACCCTTATAGTCGGCAATCTCATCCTTGGTCAGGTCGCAAACGTAAGCGTCACCTTTCTTGATGAGTTTAACGGCAAAATCATACCATTTGCCAAAGTAGTCGGAACCGTAATAAACACCGCCAGTGGGAGTAGCGCCAAGCCACTCAAGGTCCTCGCGAATGGAGCGAACGAACTCGTCCGACTCTTTTGCAGGGTTGGTGTCATCATAACGAAGGTTAAACAAACCGTTGTATTTGTTAGATACGTCGGTGTTGATGCAAATCGCCTTTACAGAGCCGATGTGGAGGTAACCGTTGGGCTCGGGCGGAAAGCGAGTATGGATCTTGAGCTCGGGATCGGCTTCAAGGTCGCTGTCAATAATATCAAGAATAAAGTTTCTTTCCAGTTCTGCCATAGTATTTATCAAACCTTTCTTTTATCAAAGGGTGGAGATCATGTTTTGAATGCGACAAACGGTTTCGTCCTTGCCGAGAATTTGCATTACGGTGTAGAGGTCGGGGGCATTGAGCTTGCCGGTAACCGCTACGCGCAAAAACATACTAACGTCTGCAATGCTTCCGCGATATTCCTCGGGGTTAGCCTTATAAGCCTTCATATCGTCGGCATAGCCGATTTCGCGTGCAACTGCCTTAACCTTTTCAAACCAGCCGTTCATATCGTCTGCCATATCAAAGGTCTCAAGGAACTTTTCAAGCGCGGTCTTAATGTCGGCCTTGTCAAATTTCTCTTCGTATTGGTCCTCTTGAACGTAGTCGAAGAAGAAGCCCATATAGGGCTTGGCATCCGCCCAAGTTGCAAGGTCTTTACGGGGCTTTTTGCCGCCGCGACCGATTGCAAAGATCGCCTCGGTGAAGGCAGGATCGCGAGCAAGCTTTTCGCCAAATGCGGGATCGTATTCCTGTGCCCATGCGGTAACAGCCTCGTTAACCTCTTTTGCAGTCATGCGAGAGATTACGTTTTTGCTAACGTCATTGAGCTTGTTAAAGTCGAAGAGACAACCCGAGGTACTCATCTTTTTGATGTTGAAGGGGAACTCGGTGTAGGGCTTGTCCGCGTTTTGAGCGTGCCACTCCTCGTAGTTGGAGTTGAGCAGGGTCATAATGTATTCGCAAACGCAAGCAGGAGCGTAACCCATACGGCTGTAATCGTCCATGTTTGCACCCATATCGCGTTTAGAAAGCTTCTTTTTGTTGCCGTTCTCGTCAAGGCGCATGATTTGCGCAATGTGCAAATACTTGGGGAGCTTGAAACCGAGATAACGGAAGAGCATGATGTGCTTGGAAAGGCTGGGGAGCCATTCTTCACCGCGAATAACGTGTGTTGTGCCCATCAGGTGGTCGTCAACTGCGTGTGCAAAGTGATAGGTGGGAATTCCGTCGGATTTGAGAAGAACGAAATCCTCATCGTTTTCGGGAATTTCCAATTTACCTTTTACCAAGTCGCCAAAGGGAGTTTTCTTTTCGGGGTCGCCGTCAGCAAGAAGACGGAGAACAAAGGGATTGCCTGCGGCAAGATTGGTTTCAACCTCTTCGAGGGTGATGTTGCGAGCGGCAAGCATCTTTTCGCGTTGCTCGGTTTGATCCTCGTGCCAGTCCTTTGCCTTAATTTCGGCTTTCTTATCTACCGCGTTCATAGCCTCAAGCTCTTCCTTGGTGGTGAATACGGGGTAAGCCTTACCTTCCGTAACCAGTTGCTTTGCAAAAACGTGATAGATGGGGCCGCGTTGGCTTTGTTTGTAGGGGCCGTATACGCCCTTGTCGCAAATCTTGCCGTCCTCGCCAATTACCGCACCTTCATCAAAGCAAACGCCATAGTGTGCGAGTGTGCGAATAAGACCCTCAGCCGCACCGTCAACCTCGCGCTTGGCATCGGTGTCTTCAATGCGCAAATAGAACACGCCGCCGCTTTGGTGAGCGAGGCGTTCTCCAATGGTGGAGGGGAAGAGACCGCCAAAGTGAACAAAACCCGTAGGGCTGGGAGCAAAACGAGTTACTTTTGCACCCTCGGGCAGGTTGCGGGGCGGGAATTTTGCTTCTACGTCCGCAGGGCATTCGGTTACGTTCGGGAAGAGAAGCTCGGCAAGCTTTTGGTAATCCATAGTATGATAAATCCTTTCTTGTGGAAATATGTCAAATCAAAGCGCAGTTATCTACGGCGTCACCAAGGTCGGTGGGGCAGCCGTGACCTGCGTAAATCGTGAGGGAATGATCGAGTGTTGCAAGGCGCGCAAGCGAGCGGCGCAATTTAGAGGGGTCACCGCCATAAAGATCATATCGACCAAATCCGCGGTCAAAGAGTGTGTCACCGGTAATGAGAATATCTTTGCCGCACAAATAGCAAACGGAGCCCTCTGTGTGGCCGGGTGTGTGAAGCACACGGATCTCCTCATCTCCCAGCTTGAGGACGTCGCCCTCAACGAGTGTTTTTTCGGGAGCGCGATAGGTGCGCGATTGACCGAAAAAGATGGAAAAAGCATTTTTGTGAGAGTCGCCCGGCATATCCGCATCGTTCTTGTGAATGTAAGCAGGAACTCCCGTTTTATCACGAAGCGTATCGAGTGAGCAGATGTGGTCAAAGTGTCCGTGCGTCAATAGAATGTACTGCAAGGTCGCCCCCTTTTGGAGAGCCTTTTGCAAAATGACGTCGGCATCTGCCGAGGGGTCGATGACAGCGGCTTGATTGCCGCTTACAAGCAGATAGCAGTTGGAGCCGAACGAACCGGGAAAAAGATTGTAAATTTCCATATTCGCAGCCCTCCCAAAAATCAACTTTACCCTTTATTATAACACGAAAAAAATTATTTGTCCACTTGTTTTTTATAAAAAAACAAGATTTTTTGCTTTTATTTGCGGTTTTGGCGGAATATTTCAAACGCCAACACGGTTGCGGCAGAGGCTGCCGAGAGAGAACCGCTAAAATCGCGACCGTAATCAATGCGAACAATGCGGTCGGCAGCATCGAGGAGCGTGCGGGAGATGCCGCGTTTTTCACCGCCTACAACCAGCAAAACAGGGTAGGGGAATTCTTCGTCAAACACCGAAACAGAATCGCGAATGCCTGCGCAAAGAATGCTGTATCCTGTCTCGCGAAAGATCTTTACGGCATCCTCGCCCTCTGCTTCAAAAATGGGCAAGCACTCCGAGGCACCTGCAGAGGCGCGTGCAACAACACCGCCGGCACTCATCCAGTTACGAGGGGGTAGAACGACACCGCTCACACCTGCAGCATAAAGAGAGCGAATAGCGTAGCCGAAATTGTAAGGATCCTCAATGCCCTCAAGATAAACGTAAAAACTGTTTGGGCGTACGTCTTCCTTTGTGAGCGTGGGAATTGTGCGAGCGGTGCAAAGAGCCAAAATACCGCCGTGTGTGTTGCCGACTGAAAGCTTTTCAATCTCTTCGGCATCTACAAACTCTACGGGAAAGCCACATTCGTGCGATTTTGCGGTCAAGTAGCCGATTTGCGCGGCCTTTGATTTTCTTTTTGTGCGGTCGATAAGCACTTTTTCAATTTTGCGATCGTTTACACCGTTCGAATTGAGAAGAGCGGAGATTGAGGTCATACCTTCCAAAATATTCGAGGGAGCAAAGCGTTGTTCTTCTTTTAACATAAAGCAAATCCTTTTTTATCAAATCACTTCTAAACCGCAGCCTTTTTGCATAGTATCAAACAGAGAGAACCCGAATAGGAGGATGCGATATGATCTCTGATTGGTCCGGGCGTGAGAGAAGTGTGGTTTTGGGAGAATATTTGTTGGAGCATTCGGCAACCGTTCGAGAGGCGGCGCGCGTGTTTGGCATCAGCAAAAGCACCATACATAAGGACGTTACCGAGAGGCTTCGGCACGTCAATAGTGCCCTTTATGGGGAGGTGCAGGAATTGCTGAACAAAAACAAGCAAGAAAGACACCTGAGAGGCGGTGAAGCGACCCGAAAAAAGTACACCGCAGAACGCCAAACGCAAAGGGATTTTAAGGCAGTCTTTGAAAAAGCTCCGCAAAATTCCATCAATTAAATTATATTATATCATATACCGCACGCGTTTTCAATTCTTTTTTACAAAAAAGAAGACAAATTTCAAAGGATGGTCGAAAAGAGAAAAAGAGCGGGCCGCATGGAGGAATAAATAGAGGATATTTGTGTAATCGGCAGGGGATTTTTGCCCCTGCCGCATTCCATTGTAAAGGAGGGAATTCCCATCTTTTCGGCGCACCAATCCGAAAGCCCACCGTATGCCGCAAGTCCCTGGGCACGGCAGAGCCGATAGCCCGTGAGCTGAGAGAGCCGCCGCGCCGTTACAGCACCGCCGTCTCCTGCTTTGCAGGGGGGCGCAAAGATCTCCTCGCCTTGTGTATGCAAGGTCATCACCCCACGCCAAGGGGCAGAGAAGCGTATCAAATTGCAAAGGGCAGCAACCTCAGGTTCACTTTCGGCGCTCTCGCCGCTGTACCTTGTTGGTGCGCCTTTTTTTATGCCGTTTTCGGCTTCAAGCCTTTTGTATTCCGCAAATCCCACATCGTAATTGTGGTTGAGGTCAACACCGCGTGCATTGGCTTGCCAAGAGGAAAAGTCCGAGTTGCCGCCATTCATTTCAAGCAACCTCTCATAAAGGGGATTTTCCTCGCTCACACCGTGAATTTGGTATTCCGCACCGTCGGGATTGAGCATTGGCAAAACCGAAAGGGTATAGCCACCCAATAAATCGCAGGGGTATATTCCGCAAACGCGCCCTTTTTTCTCTATGATGTCACAAAGTTCCTCCAAAAAATGCACCAGCACAAGCGATGTGATCCACTCCATGCCGTGGTGTGCACCAACGTAAAGGACACGCCGCTCGCCCTCTCCAATGTGTAAAATCGGAATGGCGCGGTCGAGAATAGAGGAGCCTATATAAGAGAGTGTGGCAAACGGATATCGTTCTGCCAAAATATGTACGCGTTCCATCAGTGCGGCATGATCAAAAAAATCGGTGTGATCGTTTTTGTAGGGCATAAGAGAACCTCCAATTTTGAATTCTTTATATCAGTCTATGAAAGCGGCAAAAAATTGCCAAATAG
>JAGBSQ010000222.1 GCA_017631775.1 Clostridia bacterium
GCCGGCGAGCACGCGATTTTTTTCTTTTGCACGGTCTTCAAGATTTTTAATGGAGCTCATAAGGTGTCCTTTCTGAAGGAGGATTTTTTGTCGGAACCTTCTAGAAAGAAGGTTCCGACACCTCCAAGAACTTTTCTAACATATTTTCAAAAGCAAATCTGTTACAAACGAATAGACGGTTGACGCGAGGAAAAACCTCGCTTTTGCTGCCGCGAGCTGCTAGGTAGCAAAGCGGCGCGAACGTAATGAATGACAGTCCGGTGGACTGTCAGAACGTGAGCGTGACCGAGCCGCAGCGAGACCCGCCAAGACCCTATCCGCTAAGAAAGTTGTTTGCCTGTGTTTATCTTTCTTATATTCTACCACAAATCCCCCCCATTTGCAACCCCCCTTTGGCAATTTTCTCCTTGTTTGCATATACTGTAACAGAATGAGAACAGGGGGAGGATAGCGTGAAAGTTTTGTAATCAAAAAGCTCAAATGTATTTCTTTCACGCACAAAATTCCCTAAAAATGGAGCCAATCCATTTTTGTCGCAAGCGACACGGGAATTTTACCATTATTTTGTGTAGCCGCATAGCGGCAGAAGGGAGAGTATTATGGCAATCAAGATATACATCGATCAAGGACACAACCCCGAGGCACCGAATGGGGGAGCGGAAGGGAACGGACTGCGAGAGCAGGACATCACATACAGAGTAGGTGAGGAGCTTGCCACGCTTTTGCGAGCGGACGGTGACTATGAGGTTCGCCTTTCACGTCCCACGCCCACCTCCGCGCTTGGAACGAGCAATTCCACAAGCCTGCGAGCGCGCGTAGAGGACGCCAACGCGTGGGGAGCAGATTATTTCATCAGTATTCACACCAATGCATCAACCAATCCCGATGTCAGCGGCACCGAGGCATTTGCCTATTCTCGGCCTTCGCGCGCGTTTTCACTCGGTGAAGATATCGTCGAGGGAATTACCAACGTTACGGGACTTCGCAACAGAGGCATGAAGGTACGCCCCGGCTTGTACGTTCTCCGTCGAACCGCAATGCCGGCGGTTTTGGTAGAGCTTGGTTTCATCTCCAACCCGGGGGATGCGGCACTCATGAACGAAAATCCAAGACTTTTTGCACAAGGCATTTATCAAGGAATTGAACGTTATTTTTCTGCTTGATTTTTGCTAAAACCGAGGCGAAACACCTTGACAAAAAGCTGTTTTTTTGGTACAATAATATAGATAAACAAAAGAACGGAGACTTTATGAATCAACATACAAAAAGAGTCCTTTTGCTCTCTCTCTTGTTGGTGGTTTGTGTCGCACTTTTGGGCAGTTGCATCAATCCTTTGCCGGGTGATTTTCACACTACGGTAATCGATACCACTCTTCCCACACCCGAAGAGATCGGTGCAACAACACCCGAACAAACAACGCCTAACGTAACCACTCCCGAGGAGATCACCACAAAAGAACCCGAAACAGAAACCACTCCCGAAGTAACCACTCCTGAGGAAACCACCCCCGAGCAGGAAACGACTACACAGCCGCCCGAGCCCGAAACTCCTCCGGTAGAAAAAATCAAAATTTACATCGACCAAGGCCACAATCCCTTCTCGCCCACACATCCGCCGTCTTGGAACACGGGTGCATCTAACGTCAATCTTGGACTTTACGAGCAGGATATCACATACGATTTTGGCGTTCGCTTGGCAGCATTGCTCAAGGCGGACGGCCGTTTTGAGGTTCGTCTTTCCCGTCCCACCGCCGATACCATTCTTGGTACCGATAACGATTCGGCACTCGATTTTCGTGTAAATGATGCCGCAGAGTGGGGAGCAGATTATTTTATCAGCCTGCACACCAACGCCGCAGATATCACCTCGGCAAGAGGACTTGAGGTTTACACAACCACAAACGATACCGAAGGATATGAGCTTGGCGAACAGATTTTGAACGCATTGGTCAAATCTACCGGCATGCGCGACCGCGGTATGAAGAACGGTGACCATTTGCGCGTTCTCAAAAACGCAAAAATGCCTGCCGCACTTATCGAAATGGGCTTTATCAGCAACGAGGACGATGCTATTTTGCTGCGTGACTCCTCCGAACTCTTTATCAATGGCCTTTACAACGGCATTGTATCTTATTTCGAAAGCCTCGAAGAAGCTACCGTAACCGAATAAAAGCAAAAGAGAGAACGTTGCAAAACGTTCTCTCTTTTTTCTCTTGTAGGCTTACTCTTTTTGAGAAAGTCTTTTTTGAATTCTTGTTGCCACTATATCAAGTGCGGTTTTGTTTCTGCCGCCGTTGATAATAATGTCGGCATATTTTTTGGTGGGCTCAACGTAAATGCCGTGCATAATCTTAACGGTGCCTACGTATTGGTTGATAACACCGTCAATATCTCTGCCTCTTTCGGTTACGTCACGGCGCAAACGGCGCAAAATGCGCTCATCTGCATCGGCGTCGGCAAAGATCTTCACGTCAAAAAGTTCGCGCAAACGCTCATCGTGGAAGGTGAGAATACCGTCTACAATAATAACGGGGGTGGGGGAGATGTGGATCACATCACTTTTGCGGGTGTGAATGCAAAAGTCATAATCGGGTATATCCACGCACTTGCCCAAAAGAAGCTGGCGCAAATGCTTTACAAGCAGATCGGTATCAAGCGCATCGGGGCAATCGTAGTTGGTTTTTACGCGTTCATCCATCGAGAGGTGATCCTGCGGCTTGTAGTAGTTATCGTAAGAAATAATCGTAATATCATTGGGGAAGAGTGCTTTCAATCCTTCGGCAAAGGTGGATTTTCCCGAACCGGTGCCGCCTGCAATTCCTATGAGCATGGGTGTCATTTTTGTGTCTCCCTTGTTTTAAATGTGTTTTGGGGTCCTGTTTTCCCCATTATATCACGTTTTTCGACGTTTGACAAGATTGATTTTGATTTTTGCAGATAAAAAAGGAAAATGCATAAAGAAAGCGACAGATGGAGGGGTTCCTTCTGTCGCTTTGCAAATATTATTGCTCGTCGTCGAGCTTGAGAACTGCCATAAATGCCTCGGGGGAAACTTGAACCGAACCGAGCTGGCGCATCTTCTTTTTGCCTTCCTTTTGCTTTTCGAGAAGCTTCTTCTTACGGGTAATGTCACCGCCATAGCACTTTGCGAGCACGTCCTTGCGCATTGCCTTAACGGTTTCGCGGGCAATGATCTTTGTGCCGATAGCCGCTTGAATAGGAACTTCAAACAGCTGGCGCGGAATGTTTTCCTTGAGCTTTTCTGCAAGCTTGCGCGCACGTCCGTAAGCCTTTTCTTCGTGCACGATAAAGGAGAGTGCATCCACTTGCTCGCCGTTGAGCAAGAAATCGAGCTTTACAAGCTTACTCGGCTCATAACCGAGCAATTCGTAGTCGAGAGATGCATAACCGCGAGAGCGGCTCTTGAGCGCGTCAAAGAAGTCGTAAATGATTTCGTTGAGCGGCAAATTGTAGTGCAATTCCACGCGCGTAGGGTCGAGGTATTTCATATCGATGAACACGCCGCGGCGGTTTTGGCAAAGCTCCATCAAACCGCCAACGTAATCAACGGGAGTGATGATGTTTGCCTTTACAAGCGGCTCGTAAGCCACCTCAATGTTGTCGGGGGTGGGGAAGTTCGTAGGGTTATCAATGCGAACAACCTCGCCGCCCTTGAGCTTGATTTCATAAATTACGCTGGGAGCGGTGGTGATGAGGTCGAGGTTGAACTCTCTTTCAAGACGCTCTTCAATGATCTCCATGTGGAGCAGTCCCAAAAATCCGCAACGGAAGCCAAAGCCAAGAGCAATCGATGTCTCGGGTTCAAACAAAAGAGCAGCATCGTTGAGCTGAAGCTTTTCAAGGGCATCGCGAAGGTCACCGTAGCGTGCGCCGTCTGCAGGGTAAATACCTGCATAAACCATGGGTTGAACAGCCTTAAAGCCGGGCAGAGGCTCGGCAGTAGGTGTTGCCGCCAAGGTAACGGTATCGCCAACACGCGTATCACTTACGCTCTTAATCGATGCGGTAAAGTAACCAACCTCACCGGCAGAGAGGCGCTCGCACTTCGAAAGTCCAAAAGGCTCCATAGTGCCAACTTCAACAATATCAAACACAGCGTCGGTGCTCATCAGGCGAATTTTGTCGCCTGCGGCAATGCTGCCGTCAACCACGCGAATGTTAACTACAACGCCAAGATAGCTATCGTAGTAAGAGTCAAAAATGAGCGCCTTGAGCGGTGCATTCTCGTCACCCTCGGGGGAGGGAATATCACGCACAACCGCTTCGAGAACGTCCTCAATATTGAGTCCTGTCTTTGCCGAAACAGCAGGGCAACCCTCTGCGGGAATGCCGATGACGTCCTCAATTTCGGCACGGCACTTGTCAATGTCTGCCGAGGGGAGGTCAATCTTGTTGATAACGGGAATGATCTCAAGATCTGCATCCACAGCGAGATAAGCATTTGCGAGCGTTTGCGCCTCAATGCCTTGTGTAGCGTCAACCACCAAAAGGGCGCCGTCGCACGCGTTGAGCGAGCGAGAGACCTCATAGTTAAAGTCGACGTGGCCGGGGGTATCGATGAGGTTGAAGGTATAAGCCTCGCCGTCTTTTGCATTGTATATCAATTTTACTGCGCGCGCTTTGATGGTGATGCCGCGCTCGCGTTCAAGATCCATGTTGTCAAGGATCTGCTCTTCCATATCGCGCTTTGCAACCGTTTGGGTGTGCTCCAAAATACGGTCGGCCAAGGTCGATTTGCCGTGGTCGATGTGGGCGATGATGGAAAAATTACGAATGTGATTTTGACGTTCGGATTTTTGCACGTTTGTATCCAATCCTTTCAAAAAAATCGGGAACTGTATCTTAACTAAATTATTATACCACAAAGCGGCGGAAATGTCAAGAAAAAGCATTCAGAATACCCAATTTTTTATTCTTTTCCGTTTTTTCAAAAAGGCATCTGATTTTTGCAATATTTTTCCTTCTAAAAGCAAAAAACAATCGGCATATAGCAATATTTGTCTACTAAAAAGCAAAAAACATCTTGACAGACCATAAAAAGTACTATATACTATAAGTACAGTAATATAGCGGTTTTTCCGCTTTTTTGCCGAAAGGATCAAATTATGAAAAAAATGAAGGTTGCCGTTGTTGGATATGGCGGCATGGGCGGCTGGCACACCGAACATCTTTTAAAGAGCGACGTTTGCGAACTTGCAGGCGTGTATGACATCAAGCCCGAAAGAAATACATTGGCCCAGAGCCGTGGCATTTATGCATATCCTACCTATCAGGCACTGCTTGACGATAAGAGCGTAGAACTTATCACCGTAGCCATCCCCAACGATGACCACGAAGGTGTTGTTGTTGCTGCTCTCAACGCAGGCAAAAACGTCATTTGCGAAAAACCCGTAGCCCTCTCCCTTGAGGCGCTTGAAAATATGATCGCCGCAGCCGAGAAGAACGGTGTTCGTTTTGCCGTTCACCAAAATCGTCGTTGGGACGTTGACTATCTCGCAATGCAACAAATTCACGATTCGGGCGAGATCGGTAACGTTTTCAACATCGAATCCCGCATTCACGGCAGCCGTGGCATTCCCTCCGACTGGAGAGGTGAAAAGGAACACGGTGGCGGCATGATCTACGACTGGGGCATTCACTTAATCGACCAAGTTATGATGGTTTACCACTGGGCACCCATCAAGAGCGTGTATTGCATTTGCGATAACATTACCAACAAAGAGGTTGATGACGGCTTCAAACTTCAAATCTTCTTCGAGAACGGCAAGCAGGCACACATCGAGGTTGGAACCTATAACTTCATTGCAATGCCTCGCTTCTATCTCAGAGCCGAAAAGGGAACCGCCCTCATTACCGACTGGCGTGAGGAGACCAAGGTTGTCAAGTGCAAGTATTGGCACGAGAACGACGTTCTTCCCGTACAAACCGCGGCAGGCCTTACCAAAACAATGGCACCGCGCGATGAGATCACCACCGACACCTATACCGTTGCCCGTCCCGCTTCCGACGTGCACGATTATTACCGTCATTTCGTCAACGCCATCCGTACCGGATGCGAGCAGGACGTAACCTATGACCATATGCGTACCGACCTCAAAATCATCCTTGCCGCCTTCCGCTCCGCAGAACTCGGCATGCCTGTTGGATTAGAATGATTTATGAAAGAGATTGCAGGGGGGAACTTTTTGAAAAAAGTTCCCCCCTGCACCCCCTTCAAAAACTTTCGCACAAACAATATCTAAATAAATTCGTCAGTTTACAAATGGACAGTCGGCGCGAAGTGAAACTTCGCTTTTGCTATCGCGAGCGGCTAGGGACCACTAACCCTATCCGCTAAGAAAGTAGAATAGAAAAAAGGGATAGCGTACTTGCTATCCCTATTATTGTATCTTTGTAGGGGACGACGTCCTCGGCGTCCCGAAATCGAGCGGTTACCGCAAACAAAATGCGGGCGAACAAAGTTCGCCCCTACGGCTATAAAAAACACATTGTAGGGGCGATTCACGAATCGCCCGCTTCTCATTTTGCTAACTTCCATAAAGGCGGGACGCCGAGGGTCTCGCTGTGGCTCGGTCTCGCTCGCGTTCTGACAGTCCACCGGACTGTCATTCATTACGCTCACGCCGCTACGCTACGTCGTCCCCTACAATGTGACACGTAAACCTTGTAGGGACCGGCGTCCTCGACAGTCCGTTTTATTATTCCCAACAACTCTCTTAGAAATCAGGGTCTCGGTGGCCCCTGATTTCTTGCGACAGCAAAAGCGAGGTTTACCCTCGCGCCGCCCGTCTATCCGCACACTAACAATTCTATTTAGATAATTATTGTGCGAAAGTTCTTGAAAGGGGTGTGGGGGAAACTTCTTGCAAGAAGTTTCCCCCACAAAAAATTATTTCAATTCACCAAGATAATACTTCTTTTTACCGCGGCGAACAACGATATACTTGCCGCCAAGAGCTACGTCGGCGTTGATTTCGAGGTTCATATCGGCGATAGGCTCACCGTTGAGAGTGAGGGACTTGTTGGAGATGAACTCACGAGCTTCACGCTTAGAGGAGCAGATGCCTGCGCCAACGAGAACGTCCATAATGAGACCGCCTTCGGTTTCGAAGTGGGGAACGTCCTTAAGACCTGCCAAAAGGTCTTGCATCGGAATTTCCTTGATGTTGCCGGCAAAGAGTTGTTCGCTGATCTTAACGGCAGACTCATAAGCGCCTTCACCGTGCAGGTCGCGCAGAATCTCTTCTGCAAGCTTCTTTTGAGCAAGACGACGCTCGGGAGCGGCATTGTGCTCAGCCTCAATAGCCTCAATCTCTTCGCGAGAGAGGAAGGTGAGTCTCTTAAGGTACTCAATTACCATGCTGTCCTCAGAGTTGAGCAGGAATTGGTAGAGTTGATAGGAGCTTGTCTTGTTCTTGTCGAGCCAAACTGCGTTGCCCTCGCTCTTACCAAACTTGTTGCCGTGAGAGTCGGTAACAAGAGGCATGGTCATAGCAAATACTTCATCACCCGTGGTCTTGCGGATAAGCTCAATACCGGTGGTAATGTTACCCCATTGGTCGGAGCCTGCAACCTGCAGATCAACGCCGCGAGTTTCGTGCAGATACTTAAAGTCAAGACCTTGAATGAGCATGTAGGAGAACTCTGCATAAGAAATACCGGTCTCCATTTGACGGCGGATGAGGTCCTTGCTCAGCATGTAGCCAACGTTAATGTACTTACCGTAGTCACGGAAGAAATCGATGATATTAAGATCTTTTACCCAATCGTAGTTGTTAACAACCTCGTAGGGGAAGATTTTTTGCAATTGTGTTTTGAGGCATTCGTAGTTGTGAATGACCTCGTCACGGTCGGAAAGCTTGCGCTCAACGGTTCCGCGAGGGTCGCCAATGAGGGCGGTCGCCATACCGACAAGCAAGAGGGGAGTGTGACCTGCTGCTGCAAGACGGCGAGTGATTAAGAAAGAAGAGTAGTGACCCAAGTGCAGGCTGTCAGCCGTGGGGTCAGTACCAATATAAAAGGTCATGCCACCGGCGTTGAGCTTGTCAACGAGCTCGGGGCTGGAGATGTCTTGAATTAAGCCTCTCCATTTCAGATCTTCATACAAAGTCATGTGGGGTTCCTCCAAAAAACAATTTAACTGATATATTATACCATATAATTTATATTTCGTCAACACAAAAACGAAAAATGCTTGCATTTAATTCACATTATCAAGCAAATTTTTCTCTTTGATGAACGCTGTAAGCTGTTCGCTTGCCGCATAATGTGCTTCCAACGAGGGGTGATTGCCCGCGCCCAATTTGTTAGGTGTGAGCTGCAAGGTATAAATGCCCGCGCCCTCGCCACCAAACTCTGCTATAATGGGGCGCGCCCAGGTAAAGCAACCGTAGGTCATCATATTGTACATCCATATAATCGGCACATTGGGATATTGCTCGCGGATATAGGTGAGTAGCTTGCGCATACCGCTCTTAAATGCTTGCTCCTCGCAGCCGCGGTCTTGATCGTTGGTTCCAAGATTGATCACAATCAGGTCGGGGGAGCGCACACTGCCGTGGTATCTTGCATCGGGATCTCTGTAATAGCAGTCTCTTTGGTAAAAATCAAGCTCGTTAATGGCAGTCCAACCCTTGGCAATGCCAATGCCACTACAGGAGACCATATTGTGGTCAACGTCAAGTGTCTCGGCGGTTAGAAATGCAAATGCCTGTGTGCCGTCTTGCATCAGAGCAATGCCCGCAACGGGAGTGGATGGATCTCCAAGATTGCCATATCCGCTTGTAATACTGTCGCCTATGAATTCAATGAGGAATTCGCGCTCGGCAGGGGCAGGGTAAAGGAAGCCTGTAACAGATACATTTTTAAGTACGCAAAGCGACCACTGCGCCTCAGTCTGCTTGAGCACGCGAACGGTATGCTCACCTGCCTCGGCAAAGCTTGCGATGCATAACTGTTCGGTAGTGGATGTTGCATAAAATCTTTCTTCTTGACGTACGTTGTCAATAAACACAGTAAAGTAAGTATCTGCACTGCAAGAGAGCGAAAGAATAACGTCTCCTTGCAAAATGCCATAAAATTCAATCCCCGATGCGGTAAAATCGCAGGTGAGACCGTCTTTGTGCTCGGTCATGCGTCCGTAACGCTTAAAGTTTTCGCGGTTGTTGCAAAGGTGATAGGTATTTGCCACAAGTTCCAAGGGCTTGGTAGGAGTGTTCGGCTTTTCTTCGGGAGTGGTTACGGGCGTTTTATCCATCGTTGTTTGGTCTGTCCTTTCTGTGGTGTTGGGGGTGGTCTCATTCGTTGTGGGATCGGTTAGAACCGACGGCGGAGCTTGCCGGCACCCGCTCACAAAAAGGGAAGAGAGGAGCAGTATCGACAAAAACAGACACGCAAAAGCTTTTGAACGTTGCATAAGATTCTCCCTGTAAAGTAAAATTTTTAAAGTTATTATAACATTAGAAGATATTTTTGTCAAGAAAATAGCATAAAACCTCGCACTTTTTCTTTTCTTTTCAGAAAAACACCAAAATTTTGAAAAAAAAGTATAGAAATTTTCAAAAAACTCTTGCAAAATGCAAAACCTTGTGGTATAATACTCGTGTTGCGCTGTGGCGCAAGAATTTTAGGATGGTCCGCTGCATGCTCGCATGAACGTCCGGTATATTATAGGAGGGCTCAAAAATGAATTTGGTTGAGGCTTTTACAAACGAGCAATTGAAGAAGGAACTCCCCGTGATCCGTATCGGTGACACCATCCGTGTACACAACAAGATCAAAGAGGGTAACCGCGAGAGAATCCAGATGTTCGAAGGCACCGTGATCGCAAAGCACGGCGGCGGCATCTCTGAAACTTTCACCGTAAGACGTATGTCCTATGGCGTAGGCGTAGAGAAGACCTTCCCCATCCATTCTCCCAATGTTGAAAAGGTTGACGTTATCCGCGTTGGTAAGGTAAGACGTGCAAAACTGTACTACCTCCGTGACCGCGTTGGTAAGGCATCCAAGGTTAAGGAACAGATCTAATCTATTCTTAACAGATAAAAACCATTCCCAAGCGGGAATGGTTTTTGTTTTCTCAAAGCAAATTATAATTTTGCAAGTTGCTCTTTGATTGCGGCATAGCGAGCGGAGCCTTTTATAGGTGCAAAGACACTTTCGGAGCTGTTGAGGTGTCTCCAATAAGCGTGACCGAGCGTTTCGGCTTGGCTTTTGAAAATATTACTTTGAGCAACCTTGACTTTGTTGACAAGTAGGGAAGTGTGCTCGGTTTTTGAAAAATTCTGCAGGCCTTCAAGGTGATTGAGCATTGTTTCAAGTTCGTCAAGTGCTCTCTCAAACTTTTCCGCCTTTGCACTTTGTGCCGCCATAAAGAAGCTGATTGTTGCCAAACGGTCATCGTAAAATCCAAAATCTTTGTCGGCAAAGATCATACCGATCATGTCGTAGAGCATTTTCCACATCGAGTGCTTTTCCTCGGGGGTATATTCTGCTTCCGGGCAATCCAACAGATATTTCATATAAAGGTGCATAGTGTCGCACACCTTCCAAAAATAGTTTTGACAGTGTGTAACAAGTTCGTCACCTTCAAGCACGTGTAGGTGCAAATCTGTGCCTTCCGGTATCATATCAGCATACTGCCGTGCAATTTTTCGGTCTCCCACCATCAAATAGGTAAAACAAAGGCAACGAATGGCGCCCATTCTGTAAGTGGCATTCTCCGACTTTAGGAGTTGTTCACCAATAGAAACGATTTCGTCAAAATTTTCTCTGCCCGATACGTTTCGCAAAATCCACATCAAACGGTAGCGCACGGTTTCGTCGTTGGGATATTTCTTTTGCATTGCGCGGCAGAGCTGCAAGCGTTCTTCGGTTCTTCCTTGATTAAAAAGAGCGCTTTCTTCAGCAAGGAATTCCTCAATTTCTGCCTTCTTTTTGCTTTTGGCTATGTCAATTTCCAAAAGGATGTCAGCACTCACCTCAAAGATGTTAGCGAGAATTGGCAAATTTGAAATATCAGGAGCGGTTTTATCGCACTCCCATTGGGAAATGGCGTTGGTAGAAAGCCCCAACAGTTCGGCAAGCTGTTCTTGCGTCATTCCTCTGTCGCGGCGAAGCTTTTTGATTGTGGTTCCAATAGACATAACATATCCTCCTTGTGTAGTGATGCAAAAGCGCTTTTGTACCTTCATTATACACGTGTGGGGAGAACTTTTACACCAAGCATTTTACAAGTTTTGTTCAATCATTGCTTTATTTTTTATAGTATCAGTTTACCATAGACAAATAGAAAAGTCAACGGTTTACAGAAAGGAGACCAACAAATGTCCTACCCACTACAATTCCTTATTGTTTTGGTCATGTCGCTGCTTGGTTGCGCAAAGGTGACCCTGCAAGGTCGCGCGAGCCGACAATTTTTCAAAAACGGAGCGGATAGCGTACTGTTCCATGCAATGCTGTTTTTATTTGTGGCACTCACGCTCGTTGTCATTTTCCCAACCGCAGGCTTGACGTGGCAGGGATTTTGGCTCTCCGTTTTGTGTGCGCTGTTCACATTCTTTTATCAAGTTTTCTACGCGCAAGCGCTCAAAGAGGGCCCCGTGTCGCTCACCGTCCTCATTTGCAGCTTCAGCAGCTTTTTGGTGGTTCTTTATAGTACAATCGCCTTTGGCGAGACCTTGTATCTTTCCCACCTTGTGGGCATGCTGTTCTTAATTCTTTCAATGTTCCTCAACGTCAAAAAGGAAGAAAAAGAGAAGGGCAAACGTTGGCTGCTTTTAACCCTCGCCGCAATGGTAAGCACCGCGGTGGGAACAGGCATCATCAAACTCTTTGGCAAAACCGAAGCGGCAGAGGTCGCAGGCTCTGACATTACTTTCTTGGCACTCTCCTATGTGGCTGCAGCGGTGTTCGCGCTCGCATATTACATCATCAACCGCTGCGCGGGCAAAAAAGAGAAGCACACCTTCAAGTTTTCTTGGAAGGTTCTTGCCTACGCTCTTGCCATTGGAGTCGTGCTCGGCGTGTTCCAAAAGTTTTATGCGCTAGGCATGCAAGCACTCGATGCCGCATTCATGATGCCCACGTGGTATGGACTCCAAACTCTTGGCATGACTGTCATTGGCATTTGTGCCTTTGGCGACCGCTTGACAAACCGCCAAAAGCTTGGCGTTACCTGCGGGATTTTGTGCATCATCATTATGAATTTGCGCCTGTGTCCGCTATTTTAAAATCTTCCCGATAAAGCCTTTGCTTTGTCGGGATTTTTGCATTTTCTGCACTTTTTTTCAAAAAATCCAACAAATCCTTCACATCTTGTGCTATAATGATAATGAAGTAATATTTTTTGTTAGAAGCGAGGATGTGTATGAATATTTTACAATACCTCAAAAACAATATACTGTACCTCGATGGCGGCATGGGAACACTCTTGCAAGCACGCGGCCTTTCGGCAGGCGAGCTTCCCGAGCGTTGGAACCTTTCCAACCCCGACGCCATTGTCGAAATTCATAAGGCATACTTCAATGCAGGCTCCAACGTGGTCAACACCAACACCTTTGGCGCAAACAGCCTCAAATTTGGCGCGGACGAGCTCGATGCAATCATCGGTGCTGCCATTGCAAATGCGCGCCGTGCCGCCTGCGAGAGCAGAGGAGAGCAACCCAAGTGGGTGGCCCTTGACATAGGCCCCACCGGCCGTATGCTCGCCCCTTACGGTGACCTCGATTTTGAAGAAGCCGTCTCTGTTTTTGCCGAGACGGTACGCCTTGGTGTAAAGCATGGGGCAGATCTCGTTATGATCGAAACCATGAGCGACAGTTACGAAACACGCGCCGCGCTCCTCGCCGCAAAAGAGAACTGCGACCTGCCCGTGTTCGTTTCCTGCGCCTTTGGCGAGGATGGCAAACTGATGACGGGTGCCGATCCGTGCGCTATGGTCGCCATGCTCGAGGGCATGGGAGCCGATGCCATTGGCATCAACTGCTCCTTCGGTCCCCAAAAGCTGATGGACGTTATTGGAGAATATCTCAAATATGCTTCTATTCCTGTTCTTTTCAAACCCAATGCAGGTCTGCCTGCCGTAAGAGAGGGAAGAACCGTTTACGATCTTTCCCCTGAGGATTTTGCCACCGATATGGCAGATGCTGTATCTCTTGGCGCGCGCATCGTTGGCGGATGCTGTGGCACAACGCCCGAATATATTGCGGCACTTGTGCAAAAAACAAAGGGTGCCGTTCCGCAACCCATCACACAAAAAAATATCACCTGCGTGTCCTCTTACACCCACGCGGTCATCTTTGATAAAGAGCCTATTCTCATAGGCGAGCGCATCAACCCCACCGGCAAAAAGAAGTTCAAAGAGGCCCTCAAGTCGGGCGACATGGACTACATTTTGCGCGAGGGACTTTCGCAAGCCGAGGCAGGCGTGCATATCCTCGACGTTAACGTAGGACTTCCCGAAATTGACGAGATAGCCATGCTCACAAGTGCCGTTTGCCGCCTGCAAGAGGTCACCGACCTGCCTCTGCAGATCGATACCGCCGACCCCATCGCTATGGAAAGCGCCCTTCGTCGCTACAACGGCAAGGCGATGATCAACTCTGTCAACGGCAAGATGGAAAGCATGAAGAGTGTCTTTCCGCTGGTCAAAAAATACGGCGGCCTTGTGGTCGCCCTCACGCTTGATGAGAGCGGCATTCCCACACGCGCCGAGGAACGCGTAGCCATTGCCGAGCACATCCTCGCGGTTGCCGCCGAGTACGGCATCGACAAAAAGGACATCATTTTTGACCCCTTGGCGCTCACCATCAGCGCCGATGGAAATGCCGCACGCGAAACCCTGCGCGCGGTGTCTATCATCAAGCACAAGCTTGGCTGTCACACCTCTTTGGGCGTTTCCAACGTTTCGTTCGGACTCCCAAACCGCGACGTCATCAACAGCACCTTCTTCGCGCTTGCCCTTGGCGGCGGTCTTTCGGCGGCTATCATGAACCCCTATTCTGCCGAAATGATGAAGACCTATCGCGCCTTCTGCGCTCTTGATGGGCAGGACGAAAACTGCGCTACGTATATCGATTTCGCATCTAAATTGCCAACCGAGGCTACAACCGTTGTTCCCACAGGGGAGAAGGTTCAGCAAGATAGCGGCAAAAGCGAATTGCAAAAAGCGGTTATTCGCGGTCTGCGTGACCGCGCTGCCGCACTCACGCGTGAGGCGCTTGCCACACGCGCACCGCTTGATGTGGTGCAAAGTGAGATTATTCCCGCGCTCGACGTTGTTGGCGACGGCTTTGAAAAGAAAACAGTTTACCTGCCTCAGCTCCTGATGGCGGCAGAGGCGACAAAAGCGGCATTCGAAGAGGTCAAAGCACAGCTTCCGGCAGGTGCCAACAATGGCATTGCCATCGTTCTTGCAACGGTCAAGGGTGACATCCACGACATTGGCAAAAACATCGTCAAGCTGCTGCTCGAAAACTACGGCTTTGTTGTAAGTGACCTTGGCAGAGACGTTCCCCCCGAGGCGGTTGTCGAGGCAGTTGTGCGCGAGCGTGCTCCAATAGCGGCACTCAGCGCACTCATGACCACCACCGTTCCCGCAATGGAGGAGACCGTCAAAGCGCTTCGCAAGAGCGCACCATGGTGCAAAATTGTTGTTGGCGGAGCGGTTTTGACCGAGGAATACGCCGCCAAGATTGGTGCCGATCATTACGCTAAGGATGCCATGGAAGCCGTCCGCTATGCCGAAACCTTTCTTGCATAAACAAATATGAAAAAGAGTATTTGCTTTTTACTCACCCTCGTTCTTTTGTGTGCCTTGCTTTCTGCATGCGTGCAAAAGCCGATGAGTGACGAGGCTCTTTGCCGCGTCTATTTTCTCGACGTAGGGCAAGGAGATGCTACCCTCATTCGCACGCGTCATGGGGATGTTCTCATCGATGCAGGACCCGAGTCGGCACAGGATGCACTTTGCTTGCGCTTGCAACAGCTCGGTGTCAAAGAGATTGCATTGGCAATCTTTACACACCCCGACGAGGACCACGTAGGCGGTGCCGACGGTGTCTTTGATCATTTTTCCGTGCGCGAGGTCTGGCTTCCCGTAGAGGAAATGGACAATCCATCTGCCGCGCGCATGGAGCAAGCCATTCAAAAGAGCGGTGCCGTTCGCAAGAACGTGAGAGCCGGGGAGGTACTTTCCTTGGGAGATGTTCACGTAGCGGCGCTTACTCCCATTAGAGAGGCAAGCGGCAACACCAATGATAGCAGTATTGTCGTGCGCGTTGGTTGTGGCGAAGTTGCTATGCTCTTTATGGGGGATGCAGGCACACAGGTAGAGCAAGAGCTTATGGATACCTACGTCGCGGCACATCTTACGGCACAGCTGTACAAGGTGGGGCATCACGGCTCTTCTACTTCAAACACCGAGGCTTTTCTCGATGTTGTAAAACCGACTTATGCGGTTGTTTGTTCATCAGCCGATAATTCCTACGGCCATCCCCATGGCGTTGTTATACAGCGCTTGCAAAGCATTGGTGCCACCGTTTTTATGACGGCCACCGACGGCGAGGTCGTGTTGGAATGCAATAAAAGTGCCATTTGGCACATAGAAGATTAAGGAGAAAACCTATGAAAGTTTTGATAACCGGCGGCTCGCGCGGTATTGGCGAGGCGTGTGTTCGCGCATTTTGCAAAAAGGGCGATAGCGTTGCCTTTTTGTACCGCGCAAATCACGAGCGCGCAAAGGCACTCGAAAACGAAACCGGTGCCATTGCCATTTGTGCCGACGTAGCCGATGCAATCTCTGCCACAGCCGCCACCCAAAAGGCGATTGAGGCACTTGGCGGCATCGACGTGCTTGTCAACAATGCAGGCATTGCGCAAAGCAAGCTTTTTACAGATATTACAAACGAGGATTGGCGCAAAATGATCGATACCAACCTTGGTGGCGCGTTTTACGTCACTCGCGAGGTAACAAGGGCTATGGTTGCGCAGCACGCCGGCAAAATCATCAATATTGGCTCCATGTGGGGCAAAACGGGCGCTTCCTGCGAGGTGCATTACTCGGCATCTAAGGCAGGCCTGCGCGGCATGACAATGGCACTTGCCAAGGAGCTTGGCCCCTCGGGCATTACGGTCAATTGCATCGAACCCGGTGTTATCGATACCGAAATGACCGCTTTTCTGGATGAGGAAACTCGCCACGAGCTTTGCGATAGCACACCTCTTTGCCGCATTGGCACCGCAGAGGAGGTTGCATCTGCCGTTTGCTTTTTGGCATCTGAGGGCGCAGCCTTTATCACCGGCCAGATCCTTGGTGTTGACGGCGGCTTTGCGATTTGATAGATAAAAAGGAAAAAACATGAAAACTTTTTTAAACGTTGTTGCGCTTATTCTCTTTGTGTGCATCTTGGCCACCGGCATTGTAAGCTTTGAAAACCACCAAAGCGGCACGCTGTTTGCCTATTTGCGCATGCACCAAGAGCACGCGCCTCTCGCGCTCACCCCTACAACCCCTCAGGGCAATACGCAAACCCAAACGCTTTGGGAGTGGGTAGAGGATAGCCGCGTAACCTTTGACCAAACCCTCATACTCGTCAATCTCCAAAATCCTCTCCCCGAGGATTACAAGGCAGACATTAAAGAATATAACGGTGCCAGAATGCACCCGTCAATGGTAGAGAATTATGCCGCCATGCGCGATGCCGTAAAGCTGGCAACAGGCACTCGCATCTACGTTTCCAGCGACTTCCGCACAGCCGAGGAGCAAGCCGAACTGTTGGAACAATATGGCCCCGACCGCGCGGCTCCCGTTGGTTGTAGCGAGCACGAAGCCGGACTTTCGCTCGACCTTTACGCGCCCGAGCATGCAAGCTATGCGTTTTTAAACTGTGCGGCAGGCCGCATGGTCAATCGCATTTGCCATAAGTATGGCTTTATCATTCGTTACGAGGTCGATAAAACCGAGGTCACCGGCTTTGATTATGAGCCTTGGCACCTGCGCTACGTAGGTGCGCCCCATGCCGAGCTGATTGCAAACAGCGGCTTGGCTCTTGAGGAATACATCGAGGCCATCACCCCCGAAACATGGTATTCTTACGAGAACTACTTAATTTTGCGCACCTCTGACACAGAGGAGATTGCACTCCCCACATCCTTTACATCTTGTCACATTTCTCCCGATAATACGGGATATTACATTGTAACAATAGAATTGTAATTTCTATAGCAAACAGAGGTATGGGGAGCTTTTCTCAAAAAGTTCCCCCGATATATATATTTATAGTAAAAAACTTTTCAAAAAACTATTGACAAAGGCATTGAAAATATGCTATAATAATATGCCGCATGAAAAAGGCTCTTTTAAGTGCGCCCAAAAACGCCGCCTTTATATCAGCGAGTCTATCAAGAAAGAGAGGTGCTTTTCGTGTTTGCTATTATCGAAACCGGCGGAAAGCAGTACAAAGTAATCGAGCAGGACATTATTTTTGTTGAAAAGCTCGACGTTAACGAAGGAGACGAAATCGTCTTCGACAGCGTTAAGGCATTGTCCACTGACAACGGCTTTGTAGCTGGTACTCCCAACGTAGCTGGCGCTAAGGTTACTGCTAAAGTTCTTAAGAACGGCAAGAACAAGAAGATCTACGTTATGAAGTACAAGTCCAAGAAGAACGAAAAGAAGAAGATCGGTCACCGTCAACCTTTTACCAAGGTTCAAATCTTGACCATCGAGGGCTAATTGCTCAGTCAGTACGATGACAAAAATCGTGTTTTTCAGAAGCGGTGGAGTTTTCTACGGCTTCCAAGAGCAGGGTCACGCAGGGTATGCTGAGGCAGGCGACGACATTTTGTGTGCCGCCATCTCGTCCATGACAATGCTCGTCATCAATACCATTGAGGTTGCATATGCATCAAGCGTTGATTATGACATCGACGAGGGCGCGACAAAAATTACGGTAAGAGCCAAAGCGGCGCTTCCCGAGTTCGAGTCGGATGATTACAAGCGTTATGCAGTTTCGGGCATTATGATGGGTTACTACTGTCAGCTGTCTGACATGCTTGAGGAATACGGCGATTATCTTGACGTTTGTGTCATTGATAAGCCGTGGGAAGAAGAATAATTCACCAAACCCCTGTGATTCCAAAATAGGGAATCGAAAAAATTTAGGAGGATAAGAATGATGTTAAAGCTCAGTTTACAGTTCTTTGCTCATAAGAAAGGTGTCGGTTCTACCAAGAACGGTCGTGATAGCGAATCTAAGCGCCTTGGCGTTAAGAAAGCTGACGGTCAATCCGTTGTAGCCGGCAACATCATCGTAAGACAAAGAGGTTCCGCTATCTGCGCAGGCGAAAACGTTGGCGTTGGTAAGGACTACACTCTGTTCGCTCTTATCGATGGTAAGGTTAAGTTCGAGCATAAGACTAAGTCTCAGAAGAAGGTTAGCGTATACGCTGACTAATCCATTCTGATAGGAATATACGGCATAGGTCA
>JAGBSQ010000223.1 GCA_017631775.1 Clostridia bacterium
AAAACAAGGGTCTCCACAAATCCGTCACGCGAGCCCATCATTACGCGGTCGGTTTCGGGTTCGGCAACCGAGCGGGCAGGGTAGGTGCGCGAGTCGATGATGATTGCTAACCGTCCAAAGGTCTCCCCAAGCATCAAGGTCGTGCCCGAGAGCAGCATTTGTAGCATCTTATTGCCGTCTTCCATCACCTCTGCCTCAACAAAGGGCATATGATGCTCTACAAAAAATTGCGCAGAAGCATCACCCTCAAGGCTTTTGATGGAGAGAAAATACGCCAAAAGCTTGTTGAATGAGGCCCCTTCCACAAAGCCGTCAATATAGTAAAACGTTGTTTCGGTGTTTGCAATAAACAGCGTTTTTTTAATGATGTCAAAATTCTCGCGCACGCGCAAAATTTCGTCCACACGTCGCACGTTTTCGCGGTAATCGTTGCACAATTGTAGCATAAAATCTCTCCCAAGCCTCTTTTTTGTTAGTGTGCCGCAAAATGGCATAACTATTCATATTCTTCTTTTTTGCGGCATAGAATGGAGTAAATCGGATCGCAAAAAAGGAAAGGAGATAGACAAATGATTACCGATATTTATCGCCCCGAAGGGGCACTTTTAGAGAGCGCGCAAAACAGAGAATATCTTTCCTCCCTGGCAGGGTTGGAGCGTGCCATGAACCGCGGTGCTATTATTGAAGGAATTGCCACGCTTTGCGATGAAGAAATGCGCCTGCACGTTGATTTGAAAGTGGCGCGCGGCATCATCGAAGCGGATGAAACCGTTGCCTGCCGCACAGGGGAGAGCAAAAAGGATATTGCCGTTATCACACGCGTTGGCAAACCCGTTGCCTGCAAAATTCTTTCCATCGAGTGCCGCGACGGCGTTCCCGTGGTAAAGCTTTCGCGCAGAGCGGCGCAAGAGGAATGCATCAAATATTATATGGAGAACCTTTGCGCAGGTGACATTCTTACGGCACGCGTGACACATCTGGAGCCTTTTGGCGCGTTTGTCGACGTTGGATGCGGTGTGCCGTCTCTTTTGTCGGTTGATTGCATTTCGGTCTCTCGCATTTCGCATCCGCGAGACAGATTGGCTTGCGGCATGAGTGTTCCCGTGGTTGTCAGGTGTGTCAATCGCGAAAGCGAGCGCATTTACGTCACCCTGCGCGAGCTGCTTGGCACTTGGGAAGAAAACACCGCCGCATTTGATGCAGGCCAAACGGTTACAGGCATTGTGCGCAGTATTGAAAGCTACGGCGTGTTTGTGGAGCTTGCCCCAAATCTTGCCGGCCTTGCCGAGGTAGGGGAAGAGGAAGCCGCCATTCTGCGCTCCAAAATCGGCCACAGCGTTGCCGTTTACATCAAAAGCATTTTGCCCGAGAGAATGAAAGTCAAGCTTGTGCTTATCGATGCTTGCTCCTCGGTGCCTGCATCGCGAACACCCTTGCATTTTTATATCGATGCCGCCAAAACCAAACACATTGCGCGCTGGAGATATTCACCCACACGCGCACCGCGCATCATCGAAACTGTTTTTGATACCAACACATCATTTTAAGGCGAACAACAAAAAAGGCTTCTCCTCAAGGAGAAGCCTTTTGTTTTTATGCTAAACTTTCAGGCAACTTTTTGCCACCGAGAATGTGGAAGTGTAAATGCTTAACAGTTTGGCAACCGTCCTCACCGCAGTTGGTAATGACGCGGTAACCGTTTGTCAGTCCTTCGGCAGCGGCAATTTGAGGAATTGCCTCAAAAATGCGAGCAACGTATGCGCTGTTTTCGGCACTCACGCCGTCGGCAGATGCGATATGCGCCTTGGGAACAACCAAAATATGAACGGGAGCCATAGGCGCGATATCGCGGAAGGCGTACACCATTTCATCTTCAAAAACTTTAGAGGAGGGAATATCTCCTGCGATTATTTTACAAAAAATGCAATCAGACATAATAATTATCCTTTCAGTAAGATACCATCAGTATACATCAAAACGGGGGAAAAGTCAACGGGGTTGCTGTTTTTTCTTTTTTGCATAGCGCACGCCAAAGAGCGTAGCGGCAATTGCCGCGCCAATTGCTACAACACCGCAAATGATGGGAAGGATTGGGCTTGCAGACTTGGGAGGGTTCTCCAAGGGGGGATTGGTGGTGCCTTCCTCTTTTTCGGGAGGGGTTTCTTTTTGAACCTTGATTGTTTGAACGCTCGAAGGAGCAAGGGAAGCATTGCCGAGATCCTTTACCCAAATTTCGGTTTCGGTCTCATCGGTTACGTTCAACAATACACTTGTTCCGCCTGCAAAAATCCAAGTTTTGCCCATATCAATCGAGTATTGCATGGTGTTCGATACACCCGTCAGCCAACCGCTCTCGGCATCGTAAATTGCATTGGGAGTGGCGGCAGGGGAGAGGTCTGCAACCGTTATTTTGCCGGATGTTGTATAGTAAAGTGTGGCAATATCGAATACGCGCACGTGTGTTTCGTTGCCGTGCATAAGGAATACGCTTCGACCGTAAAACGCTACACTCGGCCAAGGCGTGGGGTAGTCACAGTCAACCAAGCTTCGCGTGTTGTGATAAGTCATGCCGCCATCTGCCGAAATTGTAACGGTAAGGGGGCGGCGGTCAGTACCGTTTGCAGAAAAGTCATTGTTCCAAAACAGAGCAATATCTTTGGTTGCGGGAACAGACATTACGGTGTTGGTTGCGCTGGGAGATTGAATATCGGTTTTGATCGGTTCTGCCCAAGTTAGTCCGCCGTCGGTGGAGATGGATTGATAAATGACGCGTTCTTCTCGCGTGCGCAAAGAGAGCAAAATGTTTCCGTTTGCCAATTCAGCCACCGAGGGTTCGAGTGCCGCATGAGGGAGCGTGAGGGCATCAAGGGAACGGTGCCATGTCATTCCTTCGTCGTCGGAGTACCAAATATAGCCAATTGCGCGATCGGATCCGTATACGTCATTTACGGTAACCGAATAACCGACGGGTAAGAGAATACGACCGCTTGAAAGTCGCAAAACGCGATGACCGCTTGGCAAAATGGTGTATCCTTGCGGGGCATCGGTAATGCGTTGTGCATTCGACCATGTCAAACCGTTATCAGATGAGCGACGAATGTAGACGTTGCAAATTTCGGTCTCTTCTTTTTCGCAATAAATCAAACCCAATTCACCGGTTGCTAACCAAATATAGGTGGGATTTAGAATGTTCAAGCTACCTTGATTTTTAAGCAAAAAGGGTTCACCTTCGCTCCAAGTATAGCCGCCATCGCTCGATGTAAATGCGTTGAGTGATGAATCTGAGGCATCTGTGCCACCTGCTGAACCGACCGAGGCGACAAATCCATTGTAGGCTGCTACCAAGGTTCCGTCCGGCATTGTATAAAAATCACCGTCGGCACCTCGGTTGCTCGATTGCATAACGTGTCCTGTTCGAACCTCTTGCGAGGAATATGCCGCAAGTCCTTCCGCAAGGCTCAAAAGGGAAATGTCGGCATCGGCAAGCAGGTGCAGCTTGAGATATCCGCATTTTATGTTTTCAAATGTCAAGCGGTAGGTGTTATCGCCTTTGCTCAAAATGACGTTTTCGATTTGTGTGTAGGTGGTGTTGTCGTTGCTGAAATAAAGTGCGAAAGCATCTGCACCGAGCGCTTCAAGACCGTTGCCGCAAAGCTCAATCGCCTCGGTATTGCTGTGAATGCCAAACCATATACCCACGCTGTCACCCTTTGAAAGAGTGATGGGGGATTGGGTAAACACTAGCTTCATAGCCGATGTTGCAGGGGCGTTGTCATTTTTCAAAAGCATTGGAGCTCCTGCCATTTTCCATTGGCGAGCAATGCGACGTTCGGCACGAATGCAGGTTTCGGCGTTTTCGAGATATATGCTTGCGTTGGAATCTTCTTTTGTAGTGTTTATTTTAACATAGCGAGCCACTACACCGGAGAACTCGAAGAGAATTTGACATTTGTTATTCTCTAAAACACGGTTGAATTGGAAGCCTTTTACCTCAGTCCAATTTTGATTATCATCGCTATACCAAAGTGTAAAATGATTGGCGCGAGCCGTAACTGTATTGTCGCTGCTATACAAGCGCAGGGCATGGATTGCTTGGCTTTTTCCAAGATCAACGCCAACGCTGCTGCGGTTGCTATCTACAAAAATATCGTCGGTATATACAGGCATTGCTCCTGTGGAAGGGTCATAGTCAAGCGGCAAGTAAAGAGGCGTAGAATTTACCACTTCGGGAACGTAAATATCAGGCGTGCACTCGATGCGCTCCGGCATTTGGAGAATGCCGTTGGAAGCACCTGCCCAAACGTTATCGATTGCAATTTTTTTGGAAGCATCAAAGCGCAGAGACGTTACGGTTGCACAGGGGTTGGTGTAAATCGCCATACCCACATAGCTTTCGTTTACATAAACGCGAGCATAGTTAACGTTGCGGTTTTGCGGGAGGTCGATCACAATGTCCAAGTTTTCGTTTGCGCGAACTGCACCTGCGGCACTAAAAGCAATCCACTTGCCATCACGGCGATAGCAAAGTGTGCCATCCTCTTTGGCGGTAATGCAAATGCCGAGTGCGGACCCGTTCATCAACGAGAATTGCAGATCTGCAGGGGAGGAGAGCATAACCGAAAAGCCAAACTTTCCGCTACGTGCGGCAGTTATCTTTCGTTGTGCATAAGAACCTTGCGAAATGTGCATCTTGCCGTTTTCGATTTCAACAGATCCACCGGTTTGGTAGAGGGAAAGTGCATCTGCATTTTCAAACGTATCATGAAAGGGAATTGCAGAATCACTTACAAAATCGGGGCCGATGACCATTACGTTGTCAATGTAAAAAACGTCGTTGATGCTTGCTTTGTTGTTGGTGTGAAAAACGATGCGATCCACCGATGTAATGCTTTTGTCTGCCCAAACCGAGCAAAGCTTTTCACCGTTGAGGTAGAGATCCGCCACGCTTGCATTGGCCTTGGTGACTATGCGGAAGGAGTACCAAGTTTCTTTTTGCAAATCGGTTTTTGGGGTGGCAATCCACTTCCATTGCGAAATATCAAAATATTTAAGGGTTGCCGTGCCGTCACCGTTATCAAATATGCCAAGGTTTACTCTTTTTTGGCGGGTCTCAATTCCACCGGAGGCAATGGCAAAGGCATTGGCGCCCTTTACACTTTCCAAATAATAATCAAAAAGGAATTCCGCGTCAGCGCTGGGGAGAAAGGTTTTGGATGCAGAAGTTGCTTTTGCATATTCACTTGAATTATCCTCAATACGCATGGCGTTTCCTCCTGTTGTGTTTTTTGGTGTCTTTGATACGGTAACACCTGCATCGGCGCGACCTGTGGGGTCAATATCCCAACCCGTTGGTGCTGTTCCGGGTGTTATGCTGTCAAAATTTTCTTTTATTGCAGAAGGGATGCTTTCAGCATAAGAAAGAACCGCCAAAAGTTGTGTCAGAACACAAATCACCAATAAAAACAACAATGGTCTTCTATACGAAAAATTCATTCTCAAAGCAGTTTTTTTCATTTTTTACCTCCCACGGAGCCCGTCGACATCTTGATTTTATTATAGCACAATTTCAAAAAAAGTCAATCCTTTTCTTGACAACCCTATAAAATATGATATAATATATACAGAGTAAAACGAAAGGGGGAAAAAGCCGATGTTGCCACACGTTTCGCGTGATTTATGGGAATACTTGAAAGAGACACAAAAGACAATTGTTCTTTACGGAATGGGCAACGGTGCCGACAAGATTTTATCGGTTCTTGCAGAGCGTGGCATTCGCGTAGGCGGCATTTTTGCCAGTGACGGCTTTGCGCGCGGTAACCTCTTTCACGGCATGCCCGTGCGCACTTGGAGCGACGTCAAGGCCGAGTTTGGCAAGGAGAACGTTATTGTGCTCCTCTCGTTTGGCACCTCGCGCCCCGAGGTTTTGGAGAACGTTTTGCGCATTCGTAGAGAGGCAGAACTCTATGCCCCCGACGTCCCTGCTTTTGGCGACACGCTCTTTACGCGCGCCTTTTATGAGGAACACATCGAAGCGTTTTCCGCCGCACGCGCACTTCTTTCCGATGA
This sequence comes from Clostridia bacterium, assembly GCA_017631775.1. Next base: position 6,067 of record JAGBSQ010000223.1, read on the forward strand.
GGAAAGTCGCCGTATTTTTGATAATATCCTCTCCTATAAGCTCAGCGGAGACATTGGCTATCTGCTTGATGCCGAAAGCGACGAGGGCGAGATTTGGGAGAACATCATTCACCCCGAAAGCATTTGCGCTGCCGCTGACCTTGGTGCCTACAACGGCGATACCGTTCGTCAGTTGTTGGAAAAGGGAACTATTGACACCATTTGGGCAATGGAGCCTGATGCGCGCAACTACAAAAAGCTTGCGGCATACGCCGAGGGGGAAACGCGCGCTCGTGTAATCCCTGTCAATGCAGGCGCGTGGAACAAAGAAGAAACCCTCTTTTTTGACAAAAGTGGAAACAGAAACGCCTCCTTTGAGGTAAATCGTTCGCAAAGCCTTTCTGACCGCCCTGCAAAGGTGGTAGAGGTCAAGGCATTGCCGCTTGATGAGGTTTTGGAAGGGCAACGTGTTGATTATATCAAATACGATGTAGAAGGCTCGGAGAGAGAAGCGCTTGAAGGCTCGCAAAAAACGCTTGCTGCTTATACGCCCACCTTGCTCGTCTCCCTCTACCACCGCAGTGAAGATATGTTCGCACTCCCGCTTTACGTTCACAAAATTGCGCCTCATTACAAAGGCTTTTATCTGCGCCGCATGGCAGGTGTTCCCGCGTGGGATATCAATTTGTACGTTACAAAATAAAAAAGGAAACGCGTTGGCGTTTCCTTTTTTGTTACATGATATTTGCAAACAAACGGCAAACATCCTGCAAAATTCCTTGCAAAAGGTTCACCTTGCAATCCGCAACCGTCACCTCATGTGAGAGGGAGAGGATCTCTTCCATATCGCGCTTGACGTCCTCTACAATGGGCGCGTCATAAAAGCATGCGCCGCACTCAAAATTGACGTATAGGCTGCGATAATCCATATTCGAGGTTCCCACAACACAAAAGTCATCGTCGCAAATTAGGTTTTTGGAGTGTATAAATCCGGGGGTGTATTCGTAAATCTTGACGCCTGCCTCAATCAGCTCTCGGTAATAGGAGCGTGTGGTGAGGTAGATCAGCTTTTTGTCGGGAATTCCGGGGGTGATGATGCGCACGTCAACACCGCTTTGCGTAGCGTTTTTTAAGGCGGCAATCAGCTCATCGCCAATCATGAGGTATGGCGTTGTAATATAAAGCTTGCTTTGTGCGCGCTGAATGCTATGCAAAAAGATATGCTCACTGGTGTGAATGCTCTCGGTGGGGTGATCGGTGTAGGGGAGGACCCAACCTTCAAAAAGGGTTTCTGTTTGCTCGGGCATGGGTTCTGTGACGGGTTTTGGAGATTTGGAAAGCAGATTCCACATTTGCAAAAACATCAGAGTAAAGCTTTTGGCGGCAGGCCCCTCTACACGCACGGCGGCGTCGCGCCAATGACCGAAAAGATGCTTTTGGTTGATATATTCATCCGCCAAATTGATGCCGCCGGTATAGGCGATCTTGTTGTCAATTACAGTAATTTTGCGGTGGTCGCGGTTGTTGTGAAAGAAGGTTAGGCGTGGCGAAAAACGATTAAAAACTTGGCATTGAATGCCATAGGATTGCAGCGTCTTTTTATAATTGTAGGGGAGCGAGGTCAGGGAGCCAAGATCATCATACATTACGCGCACGTCAACTCCTGCCGCAACACGTTCGCGAAGCACCTCTAAAATGGAGTTCCACATCAGACCTTCTTCAATAATGTAGTATTCCATAAAGATCGAGCACTTTGCATTTTTTAAATCCTCGAGCATATCCGCAAGCATGAGAGAGCCATCGGGATAATAGCGCGCGTAGGTGTTTTGATAAGCCGGAAGGTGAGCTGTGTTGCGCATAAAAGCGAAAAAGTTTTTGTCGCGCAGGGAGTTGGGTTCGCTTTTTTGCGCTTCGCATAAAGGGCGGAACTCGTTATGCCATTGCCCATGAGATTTGCAGAGGGAGCGGTTGAGCTTGGTGGAAAGCGTTTGAAAATGCAGGATCCAATACATTGCACCGCCAAAGACGGGAAAGAGCAAAACAAAAAATATCCAGGGGAACTTAAACGCGTGCTTGTTTTTTCGCGTGAGTTGGTGCAAAGCGGTTAAAAAACTGAAAACCGATAAGGCTATTTTCAGCCATGCAAGTTGGCTGCCAAAGGCAATGAGGCACAACACAAGCGCAAACTGCAACAAAATTAGCAACACCGTTAAAAGTCTGTGTCCAAACAGCAACTCAAATTTGCTGCGGTATTTGAACTCTTTCATTGGCAACCTCCTTTAAACAGAATGTGGAATAAAGTACAAAGTGGGAGCTGAATCTGTCAGCTCCCACAAATCAAACGGATTAAGCTTCCTCTCCTCCGCCCTCGGGATTGTCAATGAATTTCTCCATATATTCTTCGGGGGTAATGAGAATGGTACGCGGCTTGGAGCCGTCGGGAGGGGAGACGTATCCCTCAGCCTGCATGCGGTCAATCAGCTTTGCCGCACGGCTGTAGCCGATTTCCAGTTTGCGTTGGAGCAGGGACGTGGAAATGCGTTTTTCTTCAATTGCAATACGAACGGCATCAGCATACTTGCTGTCGGAGCCCTTATCGCCGCCATCCTCTCCGGAAGGAACAAAGTCACCACCGCCGCTGCGGCCCTTATTTCCGCACTGTGCGGCAAGCTCCTTGAGCTTGGAGATGAACTTTTCGTCGTATTCAGCCGTGCCGTTGGTGGCGCGAATGAATTCGCAAATACGTTCAACCTCTTTATCGTCAACAAATGCACCTTGAACACGTGTATCGCGCATCGAACCGATGGGAACGAAGAGCATGTCACCGCGGCCGGTGAGTGCTTCCGCACCGATGTGGTCGAGAATTACACGGGAGTCGACCTGCGACTTAACCGCGAATGCGATACGGGAAGGAACGTTTGCTTTGATAAGACCGGTAACAACGTCAGCAGACGGACGTTGGGTACCGATGATAAGGTGCATACCTGCGGCACGCGCCTTTTGAGCAATACGGCAAATAGCCGTTTCTACTTCATCGCGCGCGGTCATCATCAAGTCGGCAAGCTCGTCGATGATAATGACAATGTAGGGGAGAGTGGGCATATCGGGGTCGTCCTTGGTGGCATTGTTGTAGCCCTTGAGGTCGCG
>JAGBSQ010000224.1 GCA_017631775.1 Clostridia bacterium
CCTACGGTACTCCCGATGCCTCCGGCGAGGTTCTCGGTCAAATTACTGCAGGCACCACCGTTAAGCTTGTAGCACAGGAAGCAGGCGCTTACGCTACTTGGTACGTAGTTGAAGATGCAGAAGGCAAACTCCTCTTTGTAGGTAAGGAATTCTTTAACTAATCAAAACAAACAAATAAAGGCACTCGAAACCGAGTGCCTTTTCTTTTTGTTTTATTTTTTGAGAACGGCATTTTGAAAGATGGAAAGCTCCACCGCGTTTTTGTTTTGTGGATCGATCTCTTTGCAAAACGTGCGGTGAACCGCCGCATACTTGGCAGGAGCCAGCTCGTTGTATGGCAAAAGCTCGATGCGCTCGTTGCCAATGAATTTGGAAATCGCGCGCAAATTCTCGGCAGTGTCGGTAACACCGGGAATGAGTGGAGTGCGGAAGAGATGCGGTACACCGCTCTTCATCAGCAGTTTTGCATTGGATAGAATTTGGGTATTGGAAACACCCGTCCAGCGCTTGTGTGCTTCCCCGTCCATCAGCTTGATGTCCATAATGACAAAATCGCACAGATGAATAACGCGTTCAAAATCGGCCTCGGAGGCGTATCCACTTGTCTCAAGGGTTGTGTGGAGTTTTCCCTTCAGCTCTTGCAAAAGAGACACGCAGGCCTCCGCTTGCAAAAGCGGCTCACCGCCCGAGAGTGTAATGCCACCGCCCATTGCCTCAAAAAACGGCTTTTGAAGGAGCAGCTTTTGGGCAAGCTCCTCTACCTCGTAGTCCTTGCCAACCGCGCGCAAAAGGTTTTTGGGGCAAACGTGCAAGCATCTGCCAAAGGCTTGGCAATCGGGGTGTTCGCACCCCTTGCGGCAAAGGCCGCATTGCAAGCAGCCGTCGCTCAGCTCGTAAAGCTCGGGCAAGGGCGACAATCCCTCGGGGTTATGGCACCATGCACAGCGCAAGGGGCAACCCTTAAAAAAGACTGTTGTGCGAATTCCCTCACCGTCGCGAATGGAAAATTCTTTGATATCAAAAATCGTTGCTTTCATATTACAGTGTGTACTCCTGCCTTGCAATGACGTGCTCTTGATAGGGTCGGTCGAGCTCTACAAAATAGGCAGACCAGCCCCAAATGCGCACGATGAGCTGACGGTAACGGTCGGGGTCGGCTTGTGCCGCGCGCAAAAGCTCGGGGTCTACGGCGTTGAGCTGTATTTGATGTCCGCCGCGCAAAATGAAATAGCGAATGAGCATGGCAAGCTTGGTAACGGTTTCTTCATCTCGGAAGGTACTCATAGAGAACTCCAAGGTCAAGGGGCCACCGTTGAGAACCTTTTTCATGTCGGCGCAGGAGAAATGCTCGCACACGGTAACGGGTCCTGCCGTTTTGGCAAAGAGCGAGGGGGAGAAATTTGCGCCAAATGATTCACCTGCCAAGCGTCCGTCGGCGGTTGCGCCCGTAACCTTGGCGTGGCGCAAATACATCATTGCCGTACCCGTGCCCGCGCGCCAAATGCCGCCAAAGCAGTTTTTGCGGCCTGCAAACACATCGGAGACAGCGTAAAGAACGGCTTTGGAAAGTTCTGCCGCAGTCTCCCCGCCCTCGCATCCCATTTTGGGAGCCTCATAACGGAGAAGGTGCAAAAGCTCGGGGGTGGTTGCAAAATTGTTATCCATTGCCGCAATCAGCTCCTGCGCGGTAACGGTCTTTTCTTCAAATACGTATTTTTTAACTGCCGCAAGCGAATCGGCGGCGGTTGCAATGCCCACACCGTGGCTGCCAAAGTTTTGGTACTTGCGCCCGGTGCGGAGCAGATCGAACATAGGAGACGGCAAATAGTAAATGCTTTTGATGGGCTCGATCAGCTCGTCAAAATCTTCCGCCATTTGTTTCTTCATTCCCTCCAAAAGCTCGTCAAAGCTCTTGGCGGTGGGGGCGTATTTGCGAATGGCTTTATTGACAGAGCCTGCCACGTTAAAGGCGCAAATGTTGACCGTATCGTCTCCCACACCGGGAATGATAAACTCCCAGCACGCCGCTACAACGTAGTTGACGGCATCCTCGTAGTCGTACCCCATTTCAACGAGTCCGGGAATAACAACGTCATCGTTGGAATACTGCGGAAAGCCAAGTCCCACACGCGTGAGCTTGCTTCCCTCCTCATATACCTCGAGAGGCGTGTTTTTGTTGACGCGCAGATTGATCTTGGGGTCGATCAAACGGAGTTCCCCACTTGCGCGCAAGCAAAGAACCGACAGCTCATTGTAACAGTCGTTGCCATCCTTATCAATGCCGCCAAGCACCATGCTCTGGCCATTGTCTCCCTGTTGCGCGCCAAAATAGAGGTCGCTATCCTTGTTAAAGGAGAGGAAAAAGTCACAAAGTAGGTCAAAAGCCTCTTCGCGCGAGAGAATTCCCTCGTCGATATCGTGGCGGTAGTAGGGGTACATATATTGGTCAAAGCGGCCAATGGTGTTGTGAAAGTCCCCCTCAAGCCACAAAGAAAAGTGCAAAATGCGGAAGAATTGCAACGCCTCGCGGAAGGTGCGCGCGCCATAGCGCGGAACACGCTCAAGAACAGCTGCAACGTCGGCTCTGCCCTCTTTTTTGGCAAGCGCGCAGTAGCGGTCGCACAGATTGATTACTGCATCCATTGCTCGCTTTTGATAAGGGGTAGCGCCCTCGTAGCGCGCCAAAAAGCCTTCTTTGATCGTTCTTTCATAATCGGGGCAAAGGTTGTTAACGTAAGCACCGTGTATGTAATGCTCGGCAGCAAGCGCATCCTCTTCCTCTTTTGTGAGAACATAGCCAAAAGTAGAGGTCGTACGCGTCAGCACAATTTGTTCATCGGGCAGAATACGCGGCTCCTCCATTGCCATAAGCACCTCAAAGCGGCGACACATACGTTCCTCGTGCGTCAGACCCAGAGCTGCATATTCGGATGCAAAATCGACCTCACAGGGCACGCGGAGCGCGCGATGGGTGCGATCAATGATGAAATAATCGTATAGATTTTTCAGAGCAGGCTTCATAGAGACCTCCTTTTGGGAAAGGATACATTTCTTGTATTATATTATAATACAAATCCCCTTTTCCTGTCAAGTGGCAAGCCGAAATTGGGACGAGCAATCATATAAACAATGCCCACCGCATAAAATGCGGTGGGCATTGTTTTGTTTATTTGAATTACGTCGAGTTATTTTCCTTCAATATAGCCGGGCCAGAGGTAAGGGGTGCCATCATTTTTGCCGATATAAACAAAGTCGATATTCTGAATTTCAAAAGGTTCTCCACCGTGCTCATAATCGATCGTAGAGTAACACTCTACCCACAAATATGCATAATAGCGGTTGCTTGCAAAACCGACTTTTTCTATCGTGTCTATATGGACAACAAAGGTTCTTCCCACGCCGTGAATAACAGCTCCGTCTGCAATGCCCCAATATGCACTTGCATAGCGTTTTGCACCTTCAAGAGAGACACGGGCATCGTCAAAATACTGCCCTGTTCTTTCGTGGATGAGCATATAGCGATAGTCCTCAACTCGATAAATGTGATAATCCGATCCATCATCCGGACAACATTCAAGTTCGTTGCGGTGCGATACCTCTGAACGCCAAGTAACAAGGTAGTATCCGTCCTCGTCCGGCTCATCGGAAACGACAATATAATGGGTGTAAAACGTACCGGTGGCAGCATCTTCGTCCCCGTCTCGAATATGCCAAACGGAGCTTGCAATGGCTTCGATCTCTTGGGGCGACATTACCCTTTCTCGCCATGGAGCACCAAGCGTGCAAAATTCGTCGCTGCAATAGTCCGGAATCGTTTCCCATTCTTCATTGGAAAGCGTTTTGAGAACCACTTTGCCGCTCGTATACGTTAAGCAAAGCTTATCGCTGCCGCAATCAATGACTACGTCTTCGATATCGTTATCATCAATGTCGTAGCCTATATAGCGCAAGGTCTCGCACTTAGCAAGAGATATGCCGTCGGAGAGAAGGTAATCCTTTAAGAAAACATAGCCTCCCGTTTTTTCAACAAGCACCATCTCTTCTCCATTCAAAACAGATCGATACATTGCATCGAAGAATTCGCGGCTGTATATGCTATGTAAGCGATGGTTGTTCAATCCCGATTGCTCTCGATTGATTTCGGCTGCCTCTTGGGGATTGTGATAATCACCGTATTGGTCTTTCAATTCGATAAATTCATATATAGAAATTGGCTTTTCCTTTTCGCCAAATGCTTGGAAGTATCCTGCGGCATTTTGACCGTATTCTACAATCAGGTTCAGTCCCCCACCGCCCTGTGCTATCTCGTAAACCTTATGGCTTTTGTAATTGGAATTTTGAGGAAGGTAGCAGACGTGGATGCGCCCCGCCTCATCTATCCAAACACCATTTTTAGGGGAAAACGTAGCAAGTAAAACAGGATCTCTATGGTAATACCAAACACGATCACCGGCGGTATTGATTATATGTCTGGAATAGGAATAAATTGCTAAAATTTCATAATTTTCGCCCAAGAACACGAGTTCGGGAGAACCATCGCCGTTGATGTCGGTTCTATCATCGTAGCGGTAATACGTCAACCTTTCGGGAGTGACGCTTTCTCCTTGGTCGTCGTAGGGGTAAAAGCTATACACAGTTGAGAGGATCTTTCGAAATGCTTGTGCTTGCTTTTGGTTTTTAAGCATCAACTCCTGCAAAAGAGTTCCATCACTGGCAATAAGCAAGTCAAACCGTTGCGTTGCCACGGTGTAAGCTTCAACAATCCCGTAATAATATTCAAAAGGATCGACCTCAATCTCGCTCGTGGGAGCATCATTCTTATCTTCGGGATCTGGGGCTGTTTCCTCGGGTTCGAGCGTTGTCGAATCGGGTTCCGTAGTGGTTGACTCGGGTTCAGCCGTTGTTCCCTCCGGCGTTGTTACGTCGAGTACCGTCGGTTCGGTTGATGGATGCGTAGGAAATATCTTCTCATATAGATTACACGAGGACATTGAAAACAAAACAATGAAACATAACAGAAAAGCGAGATATTTTTTCATTCAATCCTCCTTTTTAATTAAAAGCTTGCTTTACGGCGTGCGACTGCCTGCGTGCGGAAAACTGCGGGTGAGAGTCCTAGTTGCTCCTCGAATTTACGGCTGAAGTGCTGAACCGTTTTAAAGCCGCACCTTTTTGCAATCTCCTTTACGGGGAGATTGGTAAACTCCAAAAGTTTTTTTGCAATCACCAAGCGGTAATGCCACAAATATGCCACGGGTGTAATGCCAAGCTCGTCCTTAAAGAGCGCCGTTAGCGTGGAATGATTGACCGAGCAGGAACGTACAATATCCTGCAGGGTGATGGGTTCGTTGTAATGGTTTTCGATGAAGGAAACCGCTTGCTTGAGTGAGGCGTTTTCAAATTCGTCCACCTCTTCGGTCACCTCAACAATGCGCCCACCCATAAAGCAATAGATGCGCTCCAAAAGCAGCATGATCTCGATAAAATAGGAGCGGCTGCGGCAGGACCAATACCAATCGGATTGCTCCTCAAGCTCCTCGGAAAGTTTGGAAAAAAGAAAGCGCATAGATGCCTGATAATCGTCGATCATGGGCAAAGTCTGGCAACGTTTGGCGACAAATGGGCTGAGCAAAAAAAGATCGTGTATAGTTGCCAATTCCTCATATCCGCTCGAACGTACGCGCTCAAAAGTCATATTAACGTTGAGAAACGTGGGATGAAAATAGATAGCATCACAACACAAATTGCGACGGCGAATAAGGCTGAGCGGCTTTCTTTCATCAAAGCAAAGAATGCAAGGCCCCATGGCATCTACTACCTCTTCGCCGCACCGAAGGCTCACACTTCCCTCGTGAACGATCAACAACAAAAAACAATTATTTTGTATATTTAAATCTCGCAGGGTGTCGTTTTCGATACACCGAACGGGGATCTCTCTGCCGATATTATATTTTAGATCAACTGTTTTTGCCTCCATCGCTTACCTCCTGTTCTCAGACTGCAGAACACATTTTTATTGTAGCATACAGCGCACTTGTTTTCAAGTACTCTCGCGTCGAAATTTAACGCAAGATGTTTCTTTTTTATGCACAGATAAATCTTTTTTGAAAAACAGACAAAAAAATGATTTTTTTAGGCTGTTTTTGCCCCTATCGCCCGCTCATCAAACGACCTATTTGCGCCAAAGCTATTGACAAATTGCGACTTTTTTTGTATAATAATGAAAACACCAAAACCATGAAAGGGACCGTTATGAGTAACATCATCATCAAGGAAGTGACAACCCAGCGAGACAGACGCCGCTTTGTTGATTTTCCCAATCAGCTCTACAAAAATGAGCCAAATTATGTTCCCGGATTTTTCGACGATGACGTAGACGATTGGAATCCTGCCAAAAACCCCGCATTTGAATATTGTGAGGCAAGATGCTTTCTTGCCCTTGAGGATAATAAAATTGTAGGCCGCATTGGTGCCATTCTCAGCCACCGCGCAAACGAAAAATGGGGTCATAACCGCATGCGCTTTTCGCAGGTCGATTTCATCGACGATGAACGCGTCTCCAAGGCGCTGTTTGACACCGTAGAGGCTTGGGCACGCGAAAAGGGCTGCGACCAAGTGCACGGCCCCCTCGGCTTTTGCGACCTTGATCGCGAAGGCATGCTGATTGAAGGCTTTGACCGCCAAAGCATGTTTATTACCTATTATAATGCACCTTATTACAAAGAACACCTCGAGCGTCTTGGATACGGCAAATCTACCGACTGGATCGAATTCCGCATCAACGTTCCCACGCCCGATTCTCGCGAGGGTCAAATGATTGCACGCGTTGCCGCTCGTAACGAGCGCCAA
>JAGBSQ010000225.1 GCA_017631775.1 Clostridia bacterium
AGCTGTAAACCTGCAACAGGAGCAAAGAGTGGTGTTATAAATGTAAAGCAAAAACTCTTTTGGCAGCTCTTTGTCTTTGTTATATAGATTAAGTATTTTATAGCCAATATCGTGCCAATCACATTCGTCCTCATACTCCACTTTGAGGGCGTAACAGGCGTTCAATAACAGTTCCTTATCTTGGGGTGCATAGTTTTGAAGTAAGGTCTTGAGAGCAAGTGCTTTGTGTGTTTCGCTATGGAGCAGGGAGAGAGCGTAGTTGCGAACGATTTCGCTTTCACAGTTTGTCAGTGCTATCAGAGCAGTATCGCGTAATCTTTCGTGTGCAGATTCTACATATTCGATGATAATTTCGTGCGAGAGAGGGAAGCTGTTTCCGTAAAAAAGAGAAAGCAACTCTGCCTTTTTGTCAAGGTCAACTTCTGCAACAATTTCTTCTGCAAGCTCTTTTCTCATCTTTTCATCGGCGTGTCTGGAAAAACGCACTCTCGAAATGGGAGCAATCCTTCCCGTAGAAGCAATCTCATTTTTAATTTCTTCAACGCTTGGCGCTTTTGCCAGATTGGTAGTGGGACGTTTGTTGCCGGTGGCTTTTTTCAATTGCAGATAGCTTTCATAAAAGCACTTTATATTCTCTGACTTTTGAGAATGGTCATTCAAAAAAACTTCCAAACCGTCTTTGCCAAGTCTCTTTTTCAAACAAAAGCAGAACCAATCAAAATAATCGCAGTCATAATGGGGATTTTCGCGGAACAATCGCCCCAAATCGCCAATCACCTTGAGGTTGATATCCTCCTTGCATTGGTGGAGAAGAGAGACACAAATCCGCTCGAAATCGTCGCGCTCAAAGTCGTATGCTTCAAAAGAACGCTTGTTCAAGAGAACAGAAAAAAGCGCGTCATACTTTTGTTGTAGTGCGAGAAGTGCATCTTCATTTCCACTTTCTGCAAACAGAGATAACAGCGTGCTTAAATGCTGAAATAAATCATCTTTCTCATTTGCAAGAGAAGTGAACGCTTTGATGATGGGCACAACGAAATATGCTTCATCACAAAAGAATGTGGTAAGATGATAGACATATTCCGCGCGTGTGCCTTCACATTGTGTATCATAACCCAAATCGTGCAAGCACCCCCACAAAACGATGTCCTTGTATTTTTCAATATCGGTTTCGTTTTTTAATGTAAGATGGCACTGTCCGCGGCCTTGTTGCATACAAAACTTAAAATCTTTTTTATTCAATAAAAGCCTCCAAAGTGGTGAATAGAATATGTTTCAAATATTCTGCCTTCATTATAGCATAGCCAAAACCGCTTGTCAAGCAAGTTGACGGGCGATTTAGCAAATCCAACCAATGGTTGAGCTATCACGTTTCTTACTTAGCTCATATGGTTATCTTCGTTATAATCTTAACACATTATTAACAATAAAAAAAGGGAAGTATCATTGACTTTCGATCCCTTTTGTGATATAATTTCGTTAGAATGGGGTAGGATGGTAATTTTTTGAAAAAGCCACCCATTTCCAATAAAAAATTACTTATTTGGAGGATTGTCTTTATGGAGAAAGGCACGACCGTTGGCTGTGCAAAAATCGCCGCTCTCTTTGATGCAGGTACGTTTGTAGAAACCGGCGCATTCATGAAGAGAGGCGACGACTTGACCGGCGTTGTTTGCGGCTACGGAGCTGTAGACGGCAAGTTGGTTTACGCGTTTGCACAAGATAGTGATCGCAAGAAGGGTGCAATCGACGCACTTCAAGCAGAAAAAATTGCAATGCTTTATAGCATGGCTCAAAAGAACGGAGCCCCTGTTGTAGGTATGTTCAACAGCGTAGGTGCTGTTGTTGCCGATGGCGCGGCAGTTCTTTCCGCTTACGGCAAACTGCTCAAGGTTGTAAGTGATGCTTCCGGCGTTATTCCGCAAATCGCAATCATCAACGGTGTTTGCGCAGGTATGGCGGCAACCGTTGCAGCAATGTTCGATGTTGTTGTTACCGTTAAGGATCAATCCGAACTTTATGTTAACGCTCCTTTCCTTGCAGGCAAGGAGATCGGCACCACCGAATACACCGCACAAAACGGTCTTGCAACCATTGCCGCAGAAGATGAAGGCGATGCAGTTGCAAAAGCAGTTAAGCTCGTTTCTATGCTTCCTTCCAACTGTGAAGAGGGCGTAGCAATCGAGGATATCACCGACGATATCAACCGCACCGTAGCAGTTGAAGGCCTTGCAGGCAAGGATCTTATCAACGCTCTTTGCGATGCAAACACTTTTGTAGCTCTTGGCGAAGCATATGCTACCGAAATGATCACCGGACTTGCCGTATTTGGCGGCGTTACTTGCGGCGTTGTTGCAAACGATGCAAGCGTTAACGGCGGTGTTATCACCTGTGAGGGAGCAAAGAAGGCTGCAAAGCTCGTAGGCTTCTGCGATAGCTACTCCATTCCCGTTATCACTTTGGTTGATAGCATTGGTGTTGCAACCGGTGCTGAGGCAGAGGGCGCACCTCTTGCCGCTCAACTTGGCAAGCTTGCTATGGCTTATGCTACTGCTAACACCGCAAAGATCGGTGTTGTTTGCGGCAAGGCTTACGGCGCGGCATTCACACTCATGGGCTCCAAGGCTCTCGGTGCTGATATGGTTTACGCGCTTCCCAAGTCCGAAATTAGCGTTATGGCACCTGCAAGTGCCGTTGCATTCCTTTGGAACGACAAGATCACCGAAGAAGTTACCCGCGCCGATCTGGTTGAAAAGTGGACCAACGAATGTGCTTCTCCCGAGGCAGCCGCTGCCGACGGTAGCATCGACGATGTAGTCGCATCCGTTGAGCTTCGTCAACGCATCTGCGCAGCCGTTTATATGCTGATGATGAAAAACGCAGGAGCACCCGTTCGCAAGCACTGCAATCTTCCTCTTTGATAGGGAGGTAACTCAATGAAATATCTACCT
>JAGBSQ010000226.1 GCA_017631775.1 Clostridia bacterium
GAGGCAGCTCGCACGGGCAAGATCGAGTATCTCTATCAAGCTGCTATGATGGATCCTCACACCGGCGCACAACTCTCCCCCGATGAAATCGTGGCAATGTGCAACGACCTCGTAGAAGCACACACCAAAGCAGGATACCCTGTGTTTTAATTAAAAAGGATGCGGTTATGTGGGGGAAACTTCTTGCAAGAAGTTTCCCCCACACCCCTTTCAAGAACTCTCTCACAACAAATATCCAAATTAATTTGTTAATTCACATAAGGACGGGCGGCGCGCGTCGCAATGACGCGCTTTTTCTATCGCAAGCCGGTGGGCACCACCAAGACCCCACCGGCTAAGAGAGTTGTTTGCCTATAAATAATAATTGCCGCCGAGAGCGACCGTTTGGTTACTCTCGGCGGTATTTTACTTAAATTTTGTTAACCATTTCGCGGGCGCGTTCAATGTATGCCTTGAAGCGCTCTTCATTGCGGACAGGATTAAACCATTCCCATCCGCTCGTTGCGGTCATACCGTAATGCATCAAGCTTGCGTCGGCCTCGAACATCCAATCGTAGGAAATGGGTTCCTTTCTACCATCGGGAAGCTTGATATAGGACTTCCCTTTGATGAGCTTAACGCCACCAAAAATCAACGGATCGCCTACGTCAAGCTCGGCGCCATCAGGGATATCTTCCCACTTAGGATACGCAGCAAAGGCTTTTTCGAGCCATTCATAGCCTTCCTCTTTTCTACCGCATCCGAACAACGCACACGCGGTACGGAAGCTCGCCTCCGCATAAAATCCAAGCCAAGCATCGGGAACGGTTCCGTCTCCAAGACCTTCTATGGTTTTGAGACGGTATTTGTTCCACGCAACCGCCTTTTCTTGTGCCGCCCAACTTCTGGAATCACGTCCGAGAAAATGGCACAAAAGGTGGAAATTGTTAATGTCGTGGCAAAGGCGACTCTCTGCATACTTTTTCTCTTCCCATAGGCGGTCTTCGATCCGCTCGCCGAGAATGGCAGCGTACTGCGTAATGGGAGTGGGAACCTCGCGGATACCGATTTGATTGGAGAAAAGAACAATATCACCGTCTCCATCGGCTACAAATTCATACTCAACGGCTGCTACAAAGCCGTCGGTGAGGTCAAGTGCATCGTAGCGACGAGTCATGCCGTTTTCCAAAGGCATAAAGCCATTACCTGTTCCCGTGTAAGAGGTCAACTCATAAACTGCGGTGCGCGCACCCTCGCAATATTCGTTTTCAACACGAATAATACCGATTCCCTCGGCAAAATAGTAGACCTTTTTACCATTGCGATAAGTAAGACCACTGCCCATACCTTCCGAATCAATACAAAGCTTGAAGCAGTTCTCGAACGTACCTGCCTTGGTGGTAATCGTTCCGCCTTCCTCGCAGGTGATCTGTGTTTTGATAGGGGTTTCCCAGTGCATATACTCAACAACGGGGGCTGCACCGATACGCCACTCATCCGACCAAACAGAGTTGGTTGCATCTTGCAAAATACCAAAGATATCACTGAAAAGCAACGGATCGTCGGCAGGACTATAGTCACCCATATTCTTCCATTCAAACGACCACCGCGGATTGTAGTCGGTGACAATAACGGCATCTCCTTTTTTGCGAAGATATTCTCTGCCAAAGAAATTCCAATGTCCTGTTGTTGTGCAGTTGGGGTTGAATTCGGGATCGGTTGCCATAATTCTGCGTGCTACCGATGCAGCGGCTTTGGTATGCGCTTTTTGCATAGGCGTTACTGCCAACTGCTCGGCGCGCTCAATAACGGGGGTAATGTCGCAGATATGAGAATTTTTGTGTTTGGTGATGAAATAGTCGTTTGCAATTTCCTGTACTGCATCAAGCCAACTGTTTTCGTCATATTTAACACGCTCAATATTATGCCAATGGATGAGTATTGTCTTTTCTTCGCTGGCAAAACCAACGGAATAGATCAGCTCTTGGGCAAATGCCTCACCACCTTGCAAGGATGTGTATTCCCAAAAGTTGCCCTCATCAAACGGCAACAATCCCTTGGGATTTTTCACGTTGTAGGATTTGAGCAAATGGGTTTCGGTAGCATCATCAGTGGTGTGATCCTGACGGACGATACCGACTCCTTCGCAAAAGTAGGTACGGCAAATGATCTTTTGTGTCTCTGTCCAACGTTTGATCTCCCATACCTGACAGCCGTCAAACGTACCCGCGGGCGTTTCAACGGTTTCGTTATTTGCAACATAGGTCTGTGTGGTACCGTCGCTACCGATAAATGTCTCGCCAACGGCTACGTCCGCAAAAAATCTTCCGTCACAGTGAGATGCATTCAAAAAGATCTGCGCGCTTTGGCGGTCCCAAGAGGCGAGATAACCTTCTCCTATGCCGTCTTCCTTCCAAAAGCAAAGCTTACCGTTGATGTTACGGTATTCCTCGGTTAAAGCATTTACTCTGTAACGTTGTTTTGCGATTCCTTTATAACGGGTTGCGACCTCCTCTTTTACCTTTTTGGCATACGGAAGAACCGTGTAGTAGGTATCACCCTTTTGCAAAACTTCTTCAACTTTATTAAATGCTGCAAGACCTTCTTCGGGTTTGCCTTGAGAATAGAGATTGACCCCCAACCAAAACCACTCACGGCCAAGCGTTTTGACAAAACCCGCCGCCTCAAGTCGAGGAATCTGCTTTTCTCTCATAAAATCGATGCGCGCGCCGCCCCATACGTTGGAATCCTCACGGGATACGATAAAGGTCATAACCTCTTCGTTTTTGCCATCCATAGCGGCTTGTGCGATGCGAGCAAAGAGCGCATCGTTCTTTTTGCCGGGTAACCACCACCAGCCGCGCATCAATACGTCAGCAAGTGCGTGTTGCTTTTGTTGACATTCGGGAAGCTCCTCGACTTCGCGGAGGACTTCCTTATAGACTTTTTCAAAGCCACTCTTGTCATTCTTAACCTGCCAGAGTTTGAATTCTTCAACCTTCTTCATAACACGCTCGACAAGAGTATCGCTATACTTTTCATTCATAGCACAAAGTTCCTTTCTAATTCGTTTTCTGCCATCGTGCAGCTGCCATTTGACAGTTCCCTCGGAGATGCGCAACCGGTCTGCGATCTCGACGATGGAAAGTCCCTCGAAATAGTGCAGATGAATGATCTGCTTGACCTTTTCGGGCAGTGCTTCAATACTTTTGTTAACTTCCTCTCGCTCCTCGGACAGCGCATATAATTCTGCCGGGTTTGAATCGGCGTCGGCAAAAGCGTTGACGTTATCGACAACGTCAAGCGGGAGAAAGCTACGGTAACGCCCAATCATATTGAGGGCACAGTTTTTTGCAATTCGACAAACCCACGGAGCAAACTTTGAGGGCTCTTGCAAGGTGTCCAGTTTCATCCAAGCCGTAACAAAAGCATCCTGCGCGGCATCCTCTGCCATAAAATGATTTTTTGTCACCGATGCAGCAGCTGTCACAACCGCTTTCTGATATCGTGTTACCAATGCTTCGTATGCCGTCTCTTCTCCGGCAAGTGTCAGCATTACGAGTGTTTCATCCTGTTGGTTTCGATGGTTCATATGCACTCTCCTTTCTTGCAATTTGGGAGTTCCCATTTTTAAGCGCTTGTCTTTAAGACACAAATCTAAAGGAAAAGGTTGGGGAAAAACGGAAAAATTTTGAAATGAACTTTGTTGCCCTTTCATTATAGCACAAAAATATATAAATAGGAAGAAAAAAACACAAAAAAAGAAACAACCGTTAGTTGTTTCTTTTTTCCATCTTAATAAAACAGTTCAATATTACGTTTGATGTAAGCCATAATTCTGCCGCGGATGTATTTTTGGTTGCCGATTACAAAATTGCGAACTTTGGTGGGCTCGCCGCGGTAGTTTTCCATAATGAACACAAACGCCTTTACCATTTCGGTCTCGCCTGCCTGCTCGAGTGCGCGAGCGATGGAGAGAACGGTTTCGGGAGTTGCGGTTTGGAGATATTCCCAATAGGAATCTACGTTTTTATCGGCAAGATCGTACAGCATCTTGTAAGCGATGAGCGGACGGTAAACCTTGCGGTAACCGAGCTTGAGCTCGTTCTCGAGAACATCCTCGCGCCAAAGCTCCTCGGGAGATTGGCTAACGGTTGTAAGCAAGAAGGAGAGGCGCTCGTTTGCAAACTTAAAGGTCAGATCATCAATGGAGATGTTGCGCTTTTTTTGACGGTCGAAGAGGAAGAAGTTGGGTTCGGTATCGCGGTTGAGCCAAAAATAAACACCGATAAGACCTGCCAAAAGGAACATAAACACTGCAATGATAATGCCCAGAACTTGCTTATAGGGCGCATCTGCGCGCGCCACGGGAATGGCCAACATAAGAATGCCGCCAACAAAAGATATAACAGCAGTAACTGCCAAAATGATAGGAAAATATTTTTTAAGAATTTTGGTCATTTTTATGATCCTTTCTTTTCACTCATATGCATACTCTTTTATTATATTATAACATACCCAAATTGTGTTTGCAATAGATTTTTTTGCTTTTTTCGCGAATTTTAGATTTTTGTTTTGGCGTTTTTCAGCATATTTTCAATATGCATCTGTGCAAAAGGTGTTTGGCGCAGATCGCGAGCTGTTACAAAACGCAATCTGCCAACGGGATAGCGCATTTGCCAAGATTTAACAAGGTCAAAAAGCTCGCGCTGTGTCATTACCGTCTCATACGGCAGAGCGGCAAAAACTTCGTTTTTGTGCAGCTTTGCACTAAAATCGAGTAAAAGCTTTGCTTCCCTTGCCTCTCGCATGCACCAACAAAGGCGCGAAAGACCGACACTCTCTTCTGCATACGTCAAAAGACCCTTTGCGGCATCCGCATTGCAATCGCATTCGAGAAGGAGCAAAAGGTCATTCTCTTGTGCCAGGGTGCAAAGCTCGCGCATGAGTTGAGAGATTAAGAGGTTTACGGTTTCGGTATCGCGCTTTGCCAGGTTCAATGCTTGATTGACGTGGTAAACCGAGGGCAAAACAAAATTGAAATTTTGGGAAAGACGCAAAACAATCTTTTTGCATCCGCTATTTACAAAATGCGCAACGGTAGAAGCGATTTCGGCCCCCCAAGCATTGAGCGTTTTTGCCTTGGTGTCAAGCAAAAGATTGGCATTGAGCACCGGAGTGACGTTTTGCGGCAACGCATTAGGAAGTGTCAAACCCTCGCAAAGCCATGCACCGCTTGCAAGGGTATGGGGGTGAATTGGCTCTTCAAAAAGGCGGTTGCAAAGCATATGCCAAGCCTGCGCGGCATTTTGGGCGGTGGGAAGCTCTTGCATGCCAAACTGATTTGCAAAAACCGATACAATCCAAGCGCGTGTTGGATGTCCTTCCAAAAGCGATAAAGCGTGCAAGAGAGCTTTGAATTTATCAAAATGCGAGGCGTGATCGCCAATGTTCTCTTCCTTCTCGCCGCAAAGGCGCATGAGAGCAAGGAGATCATCGCTCCAAAAAAGCTCGATTGGATTTGAAATGGCACTTCTTTCAAAATAAGCAGACGGCAGAATGCCATAGTCCGACAAAAATCTATTAAAGGTCACGGCATTTGCCCTCCTTCTCTTTTTTATTTTATTATACAATATTTTTGCCCCTTTTTCAATAGCATTTTTTTGATTTTTTCACACTATTGTATAGACGAACGGCAAAATATATGTTATACTATAGGTAGTTTTGGAAGAAAGGATCTTTCAAGTATGGATTTTAACAACTTTAGTTTGATATACCCCAACGAGGAACTTCGCAAAAAGCACGATAGCGGCGAATGTGTACCGGATATCGATCTGTTTACCCTGCAAGAGCTCGGACTTCTTGAAGTGTTCAACCTCA
>JAGBSQ010000227.1 GCA_017631775.1 Clostridia bacterium
CTGCTTGGACGTTAAAAACGGCAGAGTGGTAAAGGGTGTCAACTTTGAGGGACTTGCAGACGTCTCCTCCCCCATTGAGCTTGCCAAATATTACAGCGCAAACGGCGCCGATGAGCTTGTTTTTTATGACATTACCGCATCTGCCGAAGGCCGCGCGCTCTTTACCGATATCCTCACCGAAACCGCAAAAAGCGTGTTCATTCCCCTCACGGTCGGCGGTGGCATCAACACCCTTGCCGACTTTGACCGTGTGCTCAAATGCGGAGCCGACAAGGTCAGCGTCAACTCGGGCGCCATTCGCAACCCTTCCCTCATTTATGAGGCTGCAAAGCGCTACGGCGACCAATGCGTCGTCCTCTCTGCCGACGTCAAACGTGTTGACGGTGTTTTTCGCGTTTTTGCCAAGGGTGGGAGAGTTAACACCGGTATGGACGCCATTGAATGGATCCGCCGTGGTGTCGATTCGGGTGCCGGCGAGATCGTTCTCAACTCCATCGATACCGACGGAGTAAAGGGCGGCTTTGACCTTGAAATGCTGGAAGCCGTTTGCAACGTTGTCTCTGTTCCCGTTATCGCCTCGGGCGGTGCCGGTTGCATCGACCACTTTATCACCCTCTTTAACACCCTCCCTCGCGTAGATGCGGGACTTGCCGCCTCTATCTTCCATTTTGGCGAGGTCGCAATCAAAGATTTGAAAGAAAAAATGACAGAGGCGGGCATTCCCACCCGCTTGTGAGCCAAGGAGAAATATTATGCTGAATATCGAAGAATTGAAATTTAACAGCGAAGGACTCATTCCCGCAATCGTAGTAGACGCTATCACCAAAAAGGTCCTTACGCTGGCATATATGAACAAGGAAAGCCTCGAGATCTCTATGGAGAAAGGCTTGACCTGCTTTTGGAGTCGCTCCCGTCAGGAGCTTTGGCTCAAGGGCGAGACCAGCGGCAACTATCAACACATCGTTTCGATTACCGCCGACTGCGATAAGGACGCTTTGGTAGTGGTCGTTGAAAAAGACGGCCCTGCTTGCCACACCGGCACCGATACCTGCTTTACCGATCCCGTTTGGGAAAGCGACGAATTGCAGGAATTCTCTTACGAAGGCTTGATGAAGCTGATTGAAGGCAGAAAAATTGACAAAAAGGAAGGATCCTATACCACCTACCTCTTTGAAAAAGGTCTTGACAAGATCTTAAAGAAGGTTGGCGAGGAATGCACCGAGGTCATTATTGCGGCAAAGGCTGAGGATAAAGCCGAAACGATTTATGAAATCGCAGATCTTGCTTACCACACCATGGTGCTCATGATCGAGGCCGGAATTACCCTTGAGGATATTCACCGCGAGCTTGCATCCCGCCACGTTGTGGACAAGAAGGTAAAGCAGGAAAAAATGACGAAATGATGCACAGCAATACATGTTGCGTCAAAATGCACAACACCCACACAAAATATACAATCAAGGGGCCATTTTTGCCCCTTTTTTGTCGTCTTTTTTTAGCAATATATTATAATTAATTGAAGTAACATTGGGCATATTGACGATTTTTTTGTCAAGTTATCTAAAAAGAAAAAAGACTGTTGCTTTTTGAAGTATTTTGGTGTTATAATATAATCAGTAATCTATGTAAAGTCGCGGGGTTTTTCCGCGGCTTTTCATCCGCGCGTATGCGCGATGAGGCCTATTCGGAGGAATAACTATGATTTATGATTTGCAAAAAGCGAGTATGTGGAAACGTATATCCGCTTTTTTGTGTGATATCATCCTATTTGCCATTTTGGCGGTTGGTTTTGCCCTGTTGCTTTCCACCGTGCTCGGTGTTGATGCACAGCAGGAAAAAATGGCATCCATTTGTTCCCAATACGCCAGGGAATACGGACTGGATACTTTTATGACCAAGGAAGAGCTCGACGGCGCGCTCTCCATTACTGTAACCGAAGAACGCTACAACGTGTTCACCGAAGAACAAAAGGCAACCCTGCAAAAGGCGGGTGAGGCGCTTTATGCAAACGAGGATTACCTCTATGCATACGGCATGGTCAATCAGCTCATCCTGCTTGTGATCACCTTCTCCATTCTCATCTCGCAGCTGCTTTTGGAATTCGTGGTTCCGCTCCTTTTCAAAAACGGTCAAACCGTTGGCAAAAAGGTGTTTGGTGTTGCGGTTATGCGAATGGATGGCGTTAAGGCGTCTCCCGTAATTTTGCTCATTCGTGCCATTCTCGGCAAATATGCGGTCGAAACGATGATCCCCGTTTTCGTTCTGCTCTCTCTGCTGCTCGGCACGGCAAGCATCGTTACCGTTGTGCTGCTCGCATTTTTGGTTGTGGCACAAATCGCGCTCCTCATCTTTACCCAGGCAAACACCCCCCTGCATGATTTGTTGGCAGGAACCGTTGCGGTTGATTTGGCAAGCCAATTGATTTTTGATACCCCCGAAGAGCTTTTGGAGTACAAAAAGAAAATTCATGCCGAGTCTCTCGCAGAAAAAGAAACAAACTCGTAAACAAATAAAAATTTATATAAGCGAACAGAAAGGAAGTCTTGTATGAAAGTTGTATTGGAAAACGTAACAAAGATCTTCCCTCCCCGTAACAAGCGCGAAAGCGAATTCATGGCGGTGAATAACTTCACCTTCACTGTTCCGGATGGCAAGCTGATTGGTCTGCTTGGTCCCTCCGGTTGCGGTAAGAGTACTACACTCTACATGATCAGCGGTCTGCAAAAGGTTTCGGGCGGTAAGATCTACTTTGGTGACAATGAAGTTACCAACCTCCCGGCAGAAAGCCGCGGTGTAGGTCTTGTATTCCAAAACTACGCACTCTACCCCCACCTCACGGTTAAGCAGAACATTTTGTTCCCTCTGCAAAACCTCAAGGGCGCCGACAAGCTCTCTAAGCAAGAAATGCTTGAAAGAGCTTACCAAGCAGCAAAGCTGGTTCAAATTGACGAACTGATGGAGAGAAAGCCCAACGCGCTCTCCGGCGGTCAGCAACAACGTGTTGCTATCGCTCGTGCACTCGTTAAGATGCCCGGCGTGCTCCTCCTTGACGAGCCCCTTTCCAACCTCGACGCCCGTCTGCGTCTGCAAACGCGTGAAGAGATCCGCCGCATCCAAAAGGAAACCGGCATCACCACCATCTTCGTAACCCACGACCAAGAAGAAGCAATGAGCATCTCCGATATGATCGTAGTTATGAGAGACGGCGTTATTCAACAAGTTGGTAAGCCTCAAGAGGTTTATGACAACCCCACCAACCTGTTCGTTGCAAAGTTCTTGGGTACTCCTCCCATTAACGTATTTAACGGCGAAGTTAAGGGCGGCAAGCTCTACATCGGCGAAGAAGACGTACTCGACGTTCCCGGCGTAGCCGATCAACCCGTAACCGTTGGTATTCGTCCCGAGGGCTTCATCCCCTCCGAGGACGGCCGTATGACCTGCAACCTGACCAACCTCGAGGTTATGGGTCGTGACGCAAGCATTGTTGCAAAGCATGCTGCATCCTGCAACCCCACCGTTCGTGCTATCATCGACGGTGATTGCAAAATTGATACAAATTCTGCAACCGTTC
>JAGBSQ010000228.1 GCA_017631775.1 Clostridia bacterium
CCTCGGTGCCTCCTCCGCTGCCGCCGTTGATGTAAGCATCATACTCGGTCGGGCCGAAGGATTGATTGCGAGTAATCAGTGTAGGTTGATTGTAGTTAGCCATTTTGTGTGCATATGCAACGGCACAAATGCCGCTGGGAATTTGATAAGAATAAATTACGGAACCGTCATCAAGAGTAGCAACCTTTGTAAAGTTGGAAGAATTCTTTCTGTTGGCAGTAGCGTTTTGCGAAGCGGTTTTGGAAGTATAGGTGGCAATGTGCCATTGTTGTGTGGGATCACAGGGGCCAAAATAAATAATGTCGCCCGGAGCTACATCAATGGGAGCAGAACCGCGGTGACCGGCGGCCGAAATCGAAGCGCCATAGCGCGCAGGATCCGGAACACCTTCGTTAATTTGCGTATCGATGTTATACAGGTTTACAAGTTCGGTTGTGTCAGCATTTGCTGTGGTAGCAAGGGCTGCAATGGTGGGTATAAGCATCATAGCGATTAAGAGAGCCGCCAAAATGCGTGCCAGTTTTTTCTTCATAGAGAAAACCCCTTTCTTTGTGATAATTATATTATATCATTTAAAAGATGTTTTTTAAAGATGCATTTTAACCAAATTTCAAAGCATTATTTTGTTCAAACTGCGATTGCAAAAAAAGAAGGCATGGAGACTTCCCCATGCCTTCCCTTTTATTCTTGGTGTGATTTATCCTTCATGTGCCTGTCAATATCACGGTCTGCTTGGCGTTTTGCATCGCTTTCACGCTTATCGTAAAGCTTTTTACCGCGGCAAAGACCGAGCTCAACCTTGACGTGACTACCCGAAAAATAGAGGGAGAGCGGCACAACGGTATATCCTTTTTGCTGTACCAATCCCTGTAGCTTCATAATTTCGCGGCGGTGCATCAAAAGCTTCTTTTTGCGCAAGGGATCGGTGTTAAAGATGTTGCCATGCTCATAAGGACTGATGTGCATACCAAGCACGAAGATCTCGCTGCCATCAAACGAGCAATAAGAATCCTTAAGATTGACCGTTCCTGCACGAATGCTTTTGACCTCGGTGCCTGCAAGAGCTATGCCCGCTTCGTATTTTTCCTCTACAAAATACTCATGCCAGGCTTTTTTATTTTGTGTTATGATTTTGTTTCCTGCGTTTTTCTTTTCTGCCATAATAATTTACTCTCAATTGATATCGTTATAAATAATTTCTTCGTCTGCAAAATAGAGATTTAATTCATCTTTTGCAATTTTTACAATGTAATTCTTGTTTTTGGAGCTGTTTAGCAACTCTCGTATATATTCCAATTGCGTTTGGTATTCCAAAAGAGCGTCCGAGGTTGCAGTGCCGGCATCTATCAGCTCATTGTATGCTTGATAATCCGCCAGAATTCGTTTGAGCTCGTCGGCCGAACCGAGATCTTGAATAAGCTCGGCGCGGAGCTCTTTGAGCTCTACCAAAGCCGCTTCAAGCTCTTCGGCTTCTTTGTTGAGTTCATTGTATTGCATTATGCTTCGTGCGCAAATACCGATGGAGATAACAACAAGCAGTCCCAAAAAAATGCGCATCAAAAGGCTTAGGCTAAACTGCTTTTTTGAATTTGCTTTTTCTTGCATTTGTATCTCCTTTCTACATCCTTTATTTTGTGAAAATTTGTAGGAGTGTGTGTGCCTTTTCGTCAATGCTTTGCAGCTCCCGATTGGTGTGGATTTGTCTTTGCCGTTTTTGGCGGTGCGCACGTCTTTTGCGGGCGTTTGCTTGGCATAACTTGATACACAATGCAGCAAAGCGACGAATTGGCAAAAGAAGCGTATAAATAAGTGTTTCGATGCAAAAAGCAAGCCACTCAAGTATAATGCGCGCCCATTTTGATAGGTGAAAATGCCAAACCGCAAGGCCAACTGCAAATGAAAGCGGTGCTACGGCTCGAAAAACACCGTTGTTGAAGCAATACAGTATCAAAATCAGCGCAATGGCACCGGCAAGGCATAGCAAAACGTCTCCCATAAAGAGGGCGACGGCAATACCCTTTTTGCCCTTTTTGTTTCCCGATTGAGGACGCTTTTGCAGGACTTTTTGAATAGCAGGAACCGTATAACGGCGATTTTGTGGCAACAGCGGCAACCGCAACGTGTAAAAAACGTCGGCCAAGAAGGCTACAGAGGCTCCTGCCGCAAAAGATGCCGCCAAAAGCATTAAAATTGCAGATTGAGAGAGCTGCATCGGTTATTTGAGCGTTCTGCCAAACAAACGGTTGTGCGCCTTGGCATCTTCCTGCTTTTTGTCAAAATACTCAATGCCATCTATGCGCCCCTCCAAGGTGGCCAATCCACGCTCGGTGTTCCACTCACTCAGCCGAAGGCCCTCGCCGTCTATCGATAACATTCCGCAAGCGGTTTCTAAAAGCACTTCGTTTTCATCAAAGCGAATAACGTCTGTAACGCCTTCGAGGTGCGCGATCTTCCTGTTTTGAATGCATATGCTGTGCAATTTGTTATCTTTTGGTGCGTTTTCTATACCCATATTATATGCGCTCCTTTGCAAAGTTTATATCATAAACCTATGCAAAGCGAGTTGCAAATATGATAGTTAGGAAATAACCTCGTAGAGTGCCGCCGCATCGGCTTTGGCAACGTGTTCCTTAACGTCAAGAACACGAACCTTAAGCGTTCTTTGGCCAAAGGTGACCTCCAGAATATCGCCCTCTTTTACATCGTAAGAGGCTTTTGCGCGCTTTCCGTTTACGGTTACGTGTTCTGCATCGCATGCCTCGTTGGCAATGGTGCGACGCTTGATAATGCGCGAAACCTTCAAAAATTTATCAAGTCTCATTGTCTTTTTCCTTTGTAATGATTTTATATCATTATTTTATCATATTATTTGCGCTTGTGCAAGTCCTTTTTAAGTTTTTTCCAATTCGTTTGTCGACAAAAGATGCACTTTTTCAAGAATTTTGCAAATTTTCTTGCCCATTGGGAGCGCAGAAATATCATCTCTTGAAATCAACCCAAACAAGCACCCGAGCACGAGATACAGAAGAACCGCTGTTGCTATACAAACGAGCGTTATCAGGGCGGTTTCTCCAAAGCGAAGGGAAAGGAGCAAGAACTCTCCAAAAGCTATGCCAAGCGATAAAACAGACAAAAGCGTGGGGCGTAAAAACAGCGATTTTATATCGAGATCATCGCAAAAACGGCTTACAAAATGCATGTTCATTGCAACGATAATCGCATTGCAAAAAGAGCTGCTGATCGGTGCTCCCCAAAGGCCGATTGCAGGAATGCCAATCAGAACATAGGCCGAAATTCCCTTTGCAACAAGTCCTGCAACGGTAGAATAGATTGGCTTTTTGACCTCACGGTAGGCATGCAAAACCGAATTGGTGGCCGTTATCATACACGAAAGAAAAACCGATATACCCAAAATAGAAAGCAACGGCGCGGCGGTTTCAACCGCTTCCCTTTGATTTCTAAACAAAAGCGAAAGAATAGGCCTTGCAAACAGTGTGATTCCAATTGAGGCAGGAATGCCGATAAGCGAATTGATGCGATAGGAAAGCTCTATCATTTTTTGCTCGGTGCTTCTCTCTCCTGCGGCGATTGCCGAGGACAAGATGGGAACGAGCGGCAAAGCGACGGAATTGAGCAAGGTCGGCAACACGGCAAATACAGAGATTGAAAGGGTTGTGTAGCTTCCGTAAGCCTCATTTGCCTGCATGGGCGTGTATCCGATTGCCTGCAAGCGGCGCAAAATCATGCTCATATCAACCACCTTTGTAAGGCTGATAACAAAAGATCCGAGTGTTATCGGTAAAGCAATTTTAAGCAGCTTTTTTGTAACGCGTTGTTTATAATTATGAGAAGAGACTTTTTTAAAAGACGCATTTTGCGAGCGAAACCGCATCATTTCAAGTGCAAGATAAAGCGTTGAAAGTACAGTTCCTGCAGTAACGCCCCAACCGGCGGCCGCCGCAAGCTGCGGAACCCCGGCGCCTTGCTTGAGTGCGAGATGTGCAAATAAGAGGCCGAAAATAAGCTTTCCAAGCGCCTCGAGTAGCTGAGAGAGTGCAGTGGGCAACATTCTTTGATGGCCTTGAAAAAAGCCTCTGATCGCCGAGGAAACACATACAAAAAACAAGGTTGGTGCAATGGAAATTATGCCTCCCTTTGCATCTTCGCTTTTTATCCATTTGCAAATCGGGTCTGCAAGAACCCACATCAAAAGGCTGCCCAAAAAGCCAATGATAATAAACAGAGCAAGAGATATCTGCCAAATTCCTTCAACGTCTTCCATTCTTTCTTCTGCCAAGGCCGCTGAAATAAGAACCGAAAGCGCTATTGGAAGTCCTGCTGTTGCAATGATGCAAAAGATGGCATAAATTTCATAAGCGGAATGAAAATAACCCATGCCCTCGGATCCAAGATACGAAAGCATGGGAATTTTGTAGAACAAGCCGACAAACTTAACAAGAACCGTTGAAAGCGTTAAGAGTAACACTCCCGAGAAAAAGACTTTTTTAGTTGTGTTCGGCTTTGTATTCATTTCTCTTTACCCCACGGTCAATCAAAGTAATGAGTAAACACCTTTTGTGCATCGTAACGCAGACGTTCTTCATCAATAAGAGTATACGTTCCGTTTTGGTAAAGTATTCGTCCGTCAACCATAGTCATCAGGACGTCGCTACGCTCGGCACTGTAGCAAAGCATTGCATAATCGTCAAAGCAAGGCATATTGTGAACCGAATTGCGATCAATCAAAATCAAGTCTGCGCGAGAACCGATAGAGATCTCGCCGCAATCTTGGCGTCCCTGCGCCAAAGCGCCGTTGCGCGTTGCAAGCTTTGGCATTTGCGAAGCGGTCGTAGCGGTGGGATCCAAGAGAATTCCTTTGTGCAAAATAGCCGCTGTTTGCATTTCGCGAAGGATATCCAAACGGTTATTAGAGGCAACACCGTCGGTGCCAAAGCACACGTTAACACCTGCGGCAAGCAGCTTGCCAAGCGGCATTACACCGCTGCCGAGCTTGAGATTACTGATGGGGTTATGAACGGCGCTAACGCCTTTTTCTGCCATAATGGCAATATCTTCATCGTTTACCCAAACGCAATGCGCAGAAAGTGTGGGCGTGTTGAGAGCACCGAGATCGTAAAAGAGTTTTGTAGGGGTTTTTCCATGGCGAGCAATGCACTCGTTATGCTCCTTCTCGGTCTCCGAAACGTGCAAATGCATGCGCAAATTATTTGCGGCGGTATATTCACCAACCTGTGCAATGTAATGCGGTACGTTGGTATATTCCGCGTGCAAAGAGAAATCGACCTTTACGCGCTCATCTGCGGCGTTTTGATAATTTTCAACCAACGCCTTTGCCTCTTGAAAGCGAGTATCGGTTGCAATATTTGCATCGGGGGAAAAAGAAACCAACGCGCGGGAAAGATTTGCTTTCATTCCCGTTTCGATAACCACCTCTGCAACAGCATCTTGGAACATATACATATCCGAGAAGGATACGATACCGCCCTTGAGCATTTCGGCAATGGCAAGTCTTGTGGCAACGGTTACGTTCTCATAATTAAGGCGATCCTCTGCCGGAAAAATGCGCTCCTCGAGCCATCTTTGAAGCGGAAGATCCTCGCCATAACCGCGAAAGAGCGTCATTGCGGCATGTGTGTGCGCATTGTAAAAGCCGGGCATTAAGAGGTTGCCCTTTGCATCGACTACCTCGGCACCCGTTGTATCGGGCAGGTTCCTTGTAATGCTTGCAATACGCTTGTTTTCAACGGTAACGTGCCACTTCCCTTCACCGTATCCGGTTTCGGGGAGGAGTGTTACATTCTTTAAAATTGTTTTCATCTAACAATTCCTCACTTATCAGTCATCCAAAAGCCCGCGGCGGCGGTAGAATTCCTCCATCGCCAGCATCTTATCTTGCGTGCTTTCATCGCGCAAATACTCATAAGGATATTTGGGATAGAACAAGCGCTCAATAACGGGCTTTCCACCAACCTTAGGACGGTAATCTACCATTTTGGATACGGCACCGGCGCCGAGTGCAAAGATAGAGTGAACCTCCTCCATCATGTAAACGTTATAACGACCCTCATAACCTTCCAAGGAGAAGCCAACGTTTTCGAGGTTGCCAACGGTGTTCTTTTGACGGTACATATAGTACGGCAAATAGCTTTCTTCCTGTGCCTTGAGCTGCGAATAATCTACGCATTTTCCGGCATCACCGCCGCGCAAGGAGTAAACGTTGTTGCCTTGGCGCAAGATTTCTGCGGCCTTTTTGACGCAGAAGGTATGTACGGTAATGTTTTCAGGACGGAGCGAAAGGATCTTATCAAAGGTTGCCGAAAAGGTTTTAAAGTTATCTCCCGGCAGACCAACGATCAGGTCAGTATTGATGCTTGCGATACCGGAGCTTCTTGCAATATCATATGCGCGCAAGAAGTCCTCGGCTGTATGTGTGCGTCCGATGTTTTCGAGCACCACATCGCTCATGGATTGCGGATTTACGCATACGCGAGTAACACCGTACTGCTTTGCAACAGCCATCTTTTCGGCTGTAATGGTATCTGGACGGCCGGATTCAAGGGTGTACTCCTCCAATGCCGAAACGTCGGTCAGCTCCGCGATTTTAGAAAGAAGCGCGCGCAATTGATCTGCCGTAAGGATGGTGGGTGTGCCGCCGCCGATATATACGGTTGCAATGCGCAAACCAAGTTCCTTTATCTTTTTGAAGGTATACTCCATATCCATCAAAAGATGCTCCAAATACTCGGGATCAATTGAAGGAGTTTGGGAGAAGTATAGGAAACAAAAGAACAATAGGAACATCTTGTCGGGCAGAATGGAATAGAAATATACACGCTGCAATCCTTGGGTGAAGGTCTGCCGATGAGTTTTTGCTCATTGAGTGCTACCTCGGTAGCAAGGGCCGCCTTTTTGGGAATTACAAAATATTCACTTGTAAGAATTTTCTTAACGCGAGTTTTGCTCAAACCGACCTGCAAAAGCTCGGTAGCCACCTTAGAGGGGCGAACGCCGGTCAGCATTCCCCATGCGGGACGGTAACCCATAATTTCACCGCAAACGGCAATGACAACCGCGCCACAAGCAAGTTTAACGGTCTTATCTTTGCCGTAATCGGCCGAATAGGTATAATACTTCTCTGCCGATGCGCTTCTGCCGTCTACGGTAATACGCGCATAGGTTTCAACACCGTCGTCGTTTTCGCAAAGGCGAATATAAAGTTCGGGACCGTCGGGATCGAGCTGCTCTGCAACCCCAAATTTTTCTCCCGGGAAGAAGATCATACAAAGAGTTTGTATATAGTATGAATTGATGTTTCCGTCAAGTATCAGTTTCATAAAAACATTCCTTACTTTTTCTTTTTCAGTACTTCGCTGTCCATGCAAATGGTGACGGGACCGTCATTGGTCAAGCTCACCTTCATGTCCGCGCCGAAAATGCCGCGTTCAACACGGCGAAGCTCGCGCGAGAGGAGCTCGGTAAAATATTCGTAGAGTCGCTTTGCCTCATCCGGCGTGGCAGATGCCAAAAAATCGGGACGGTTACCGTGACGGTAATTGGCAAGGAGCGTAAACTGGGAGATGACGAGAGCTTCACCGTCAATATCGCGAACCG
>JAGBSQ010000229.1 GCA_017631775.1 Clostridia bacterium
AAAACTCTTCAACGGCATCAAAATAGGGCAGGTATTTTTCAATGAGAGACTTCAGGTGTGCATCGTTGGTTTCCTCATAGAGCATCTTGTACATAATGGCAATGAGGCGTGTCGCTTCGCAAACCTCAAGACCGTGCAAATGCGGTTCATTGCCGGCTTCCACGTCAAAGAGCTCCCACGCGTGTGCCACGATGTGCTCCGAGCCCGAAGCGGGGCGCGAGTTGCCGGTGTAAGCCATGCCGAGTCCGGTTACCAAAAAGCCTTCCATAACGGCCTTAATGCAGGCAGGGTCACGGTCGGTCAGCTTGTAGCCGTTTTCAAGGCACTTGTTTGTGGCATCGATCACGTCCTTGCCAATCTTTTCGCAAAAATATTCGCCGGTATAGTCACGTGCAAGTTCCCAGTCAAGCATGCCCGTGTATTTGCCAAACATATCACCAATGCCCGCAAGCATCATATCCCAGGGGGCATCCTTCATAACGTCAAGGTCGGCAATGATGTACTTGGGCGTGGTCGCCTGAACCGTCGCCTTGGAGCCGTTAAAAAGAAAAGGAGAGCCCGCAGAGGCATAACCGTCCATCGAGGGAGCGGTGCCGACAATGGCGTAGGGAAGGTTCAAACGGTAGGATGCCACGCGGCAAGCATCGTTTACCGTTCCCGAGCCGACTGCCAAAATAAGGTCGGGCAGGGGAGAGTAGGCAAAGATATCTGCCTTTGCGGCGGGGTCGTTTGCATTCAAAATGATTTTGCCAAGCGTCTCCACGTTGGGCAAAATGACCTCTCCGTCAAGAATGAGCTTGTGCGAAAACTTGCTTGCATCGCGCAAGACCTTTTCGCAAAGTGCGCCTGCGGCGCGATAGGTGTTCTCGTCTGCAACAAGATAGATTTTGCTGTAATCCTTGAGAATTTCGGGCAGTTTGTAAATAGCACCCGAAGAAATCTCGCAGCCCTCGAGAGGGGCGCGGTGCTTTTTCATTTGACAGCTGCAAGCAAATTCGATCATAGTTTTCTCCTTGTTGGCTTTGAATTGGCAATTTCTAAAATAATTATACCACACTCTTGCAAAAAATCAAGAAAGATGTTATAATGTTTACAAGATATTTTTTGGAGGACCTCTATGAACGTTGACGTGATCAAGCAAAAAAAGCTTTATATATTCGATATGGACGGCACCATTTACCTCGGTGGCATTCCCTTTGATTTTGCCATTCGCTATATCAAAAACCTGCGTGCGGCAGGCAAAAAGGTGCTGTTCTTTACCAACAACGCCTCGCACACCTCGCCCTTTTACCTCAAAAAATTGGAGCGCCTCGGCTACGAGCCTACCGCCGACGAGATTATGACCTCGGGCGACGTCACTTTGGCTTTTTTGCAAAGATTTCGCGCAGGCAAGAGCGTTTATATGGTAGCCACCGACGAGCTGATTGAGGAATACCGCGCCAAGGGCGTGAACGTTCTCAACGGCAGTGCCGAGAGAATTGAGAAAGCCGACATCGTCATTACCGGCTTTGATACCTCGCTTACCTACGAAAAGCTCGAAACCGCTTGCCGCCTGCTTCGCGAGGGAGCCGAGTATCTTTCCACCCACCCCGACATCAACTGCCCCACCGAGGACGGCTTTATTCCCGATAGCGGAGCGATTGCCGCACTTGTGACCGCATCTACGGGAAAGACTCCCACGTATTTTGGAAAGCCCTACCGCGAGACGGTTGAAATGATCTCCGAGGTAACGGGATTTTCGCGCGACGAAATGTGCATTTTTGGCGATAGACTTTACACCGACATCGCTCTTGGCAAGAGCTTTGGTGTGTGCTCGGTGCTTGTTCTTTCGGGCGAGACACAACAGACCGACGTTGATGCCGCGGCCGAAAAGGATAAACCCGATTTTACATTCCCCTCTCTCAAAGAGGTCAACGAGGCAATGTTTGGGGAGTGAGGGCCGCGCGCACGATACCTTTTAAAAGGAGAACCCATCATGAAAAAATATGATGTAATTGTTGTTGGCGGTGGCTTTGCCGGTTTTGCCGCGGCACTCTCTGCCGCCCGTGGGGGAGCTAAGGTCTTGATTGTGGAAAAATCCAACTGCTTTGGCGGTGCCGCAATCAACAATTTAGTCAATCCCTTTATGTCGTATTGGACGATACTTGACGGCAGACGTGTAGACCTCGCCCAAGGCATTTTTAAAAAGATCCGCCTCACCCTTGAGGAGCGCGGTGCCATGTCGGGCCGAAGCTTTCTTGAGGAGGAGCTCAAGCGCATTATGAGCGAGGAGCTTTTGGCGGCAGGGGTGGAGTTTTTGTTTCATGCCTATCTTTCGGACGTTCAAAAAGAAAATGACAAAATCGCCTCGGTTACGGTTGCCACGATTGGCGGCAAGATCACACTTGAGGCAGAGTATTTCATCGATGCCACGGGTGATGCTCAGCTTGCCTTTTTGGCGGAGTGTCCCACCGTTCTCGGTCGCGAACCCGATCACCTTTGCCAACCCATGACGCTTTGTTTTCGACTTGGAAACGTAGACGTAGAGCGTTTCTTTGAGTCGAAGGATCACCTAAACGAGCTTTACGCAAAGGCGCTCGCCAATGGCGAGATCAGCAATCCGCGTGAGAACATTTTGGTATTCAAAACGCCCATTCCCAACGTTTTGCACTTTAACACAACGCGCGTGGTAAGAAAGAACCCCACCGACGCATTTGACGTGACCGAAGCCGAGATCATGGCGCGCCAACAGGTCTACGAGGTTTACGATTTTATGAAGCAGCACGCCGACGGATTGGAGAACAGTTACCTGATGATGACAGCTCTCGAAATTGGCGTAAGAGAGAGCCGCATGATTGTTGGCGACTACGTTTTGAGGGAGGCAGATTGCAGAGCGTTTACAAAATTTGAGGACGCCATTGCCGCCTGCAATTACGATATCGACATTCACAACCCCGAGGGAACGGGAACGAGCCACTACTATTTCCCCGCAGGCAAATATTACACCATTCCATACCGTTCTTTAATTCCCAAAACGGTTGAAAATCTGCTTGTAGCAGG
This sequence comes from Clostridia bacterium, assembly GCA_017631775.1. The sequence goes on from JAGBSQ010000229.1 coordinate 3,040, forward strand.
CAGATGCATTTCCTCCGACCACGGCGCGCAAGCCTCTTATCGCGTTATGCCAACGGTGTGTTGCATTGGAGAGGCCGCAGGAACTGCCATCGCTCTTGCTCTCAAAAACCGTACAACGGTGCGCAAAGTCAGCATCTCCGACCTGCAAACCGCCCTTTTGCAAAACGGCGCCTACATCGGCATTTGACCAAAGGGGAGAGAATAATAAGAAAAAAGAAAAACCTTCATCCACGTGCGCGCATTGCGCGCACGAGGTTTCTCAAAGCACTACCATCTAACAAAACACAAGGGGACACCAATCGGTGTCCCCTTGTGTTTTGGCGGAGGCAGAGGGATTCGAACCCCCGTGGGGTTGCCCCCAAACGGTTTTCAAGACCGCCTCGTTATGACCGCTTCGATATGCCTCCGTAAGAGAGGTGTAACGCAGTTTCACCTCTCTTACGGAGCAAGAAGAGATGTGGCTCGTCGAGTTCTGCTCGACGAATCCGCTGCGCATACCTATTTTGCTCTCCTATTTTACCACACTTGTGGGGGATTGTCAAGGGCTTTCAAAAATAAAATGCACTCTTTCTTCCTCGTCAACTTGACAACGTCTTTTTAATATGTTATAATATACTGAATATCTATTTTGGTGAAAGGAGAGACGTGATGGCAAAGGTCAAATGGCGCGGCGGAGCAATGCTCGCACCGGTGCCGCCTACAATGGTGACTTGCTCGCACGATGGCAAAGACAACGTCTTTTGCGTTGCATGGACGGGCATTACAAACACCATTCCACCTAAAACTTATATTTCGGTTCGCCCGTCGCGTCACTCTTACAAGCTCATCAAAGAGAGCGGCGAGTTCGCCATCAATCTGACCACCCAAGAGCTTGTTCGTTCCGCTGATTTCTGCGGCGTACACACGGGAGCAAAGATCGACAAATTCGAGCGATGTAAACTCTCAAAAGAGCCCGCAAGCGAGATCGGATGTCCCATTCTCTCGGATTCTCCTCTCGTTTTGGAGTGTCGGGTGACCGACGTCATTCCTCTCGGCTCGCACGATATGTTCCTCTCTGACATCGTCGCTGTCGACGTTGACGAGTCCCTCATCGATGCCGACGGAAAGCTCCATTTGGAAAAGGCGGGTCTGGTCGCTTATGCGCACGGCACCTACTTTGAGCTTGGCAAAAAGATAGGCACCTTTGGTTTCTCTGTGGCAAAAAAGAAAAAGAAGCCGCAACCAAAGAAAAAATAAAACAGACATTACCACGCGGAATTTTTCCGCAAAAGGAGATAGATTATGCAACTTTACAACTCTGCAACAAGAACAAAAGAAGAATTCGTTCCCAACGTGCCCGGAAAGGTCAGCATGTACACCTGCGGCCCCACGGTTTACCACTTTGCGCACATTGGTAACTTGCGCACCTACATTATGGAAGACATCCTTGACCGCTACTTCCGTTACAGCGGCTACGACGTCACCCGCGTTATGAACATCACCGACGTTGGCCACTTGACATCCGATGCCGACACAGGTGAAGACAAGATGCTCAAGGGCGCAAAGCGCGAAAAGAAGACCGTTATGGAAATCGCGCAATTCTACACCGAAAAATTCTTTGAGGATTGCAAGGCGCTCAACATCCGCCGCCCTGAGGTAGTAGAGCCTGCAACGGGATGCATTGATGAGTTTATCAAGGTTATTGAGGGACTTATTGAAAAGGGATATGCTTATCTTGCGGGTGGAAATGTATATATTGACACTTCAAAGCTCGAAAAATACTATATTTTCAACGATTTCAAGGAAGAAGAC
>JAGBSQ010000230.1 GCA_017631775.1 Clostridia bacterium
AAGGAGTTTTTATGAAAAACACATTTGTCAGAAATTCTTTAGTAATTTTGTTCGTTTTGTTAGTGCTTGGTTTGGCATCTTGTAAAGATACCAATAAAGAGCCGGAGCAAACACAGCACACACACATGTTTGGTGAGTGGAACATCACCAAAGAAGCAACTCTGAATGAGGAAGGCTCAAAAGAGCGCACTTGCGCGTGCGGTAAGGTAGAAACGGAAATCATTGCCACAACTCCCACTTCTGCGGGTCTAAAATACACCGTTAACGATGACGGAACATCCTGCACAATAAGAGGAATCGGTACTTGCAAGGATACCGATATTGTGATTGGACAAACCATTGATAACTACCGCATAACCGCGATTAGTCTTGACGCTTTCTTTAATTGCGACAAAATAACGAGCGTAACAATTGCCGATAGCGTAACAAGCATTGGTACATCCGCCTTTGCGCATTGTTCATCGCTTGAAAGTGTAACTCTCCCCTCGGGCTTGACAAGCATTGGTGAAGGTACATTCAATGAATGCACGGCGCTCAAAAGCATTTCTATCCCCGCAGGCGTTACCACCATTGGCATTCGCGCATTTTATAACTGCACATCTTTGGAAGGTGTTACCCTTTCTGATACACTGACGACCATTGAAAACTCCGCGTTCCGCGGTTGCAGTGCGCTGACTGGAATACGTATCCCAAACACGGTCACAAGCCTTGATGCCTCTGCCTTTAAGGATTGCAAAAAGCTGTTTGAGGTTGAAGACGGCGTTTCTTACGTGGACACGTGGGCGGTAGAGTACGATAAGAAAACGCAACACGTCACCCTGCGCGAGGGTACTGTGGGTTTGGTCAGCAGATTGTTTGCAGGCTCTGCAACGCTTGCCACCGTCACCCTGCCCGACACACTTGTTTGCATTGCGGATAATGTATTTGCCACTTGCACCGTGCTCCAAAGCCTGATTATTCCCGAAAGTGTTACAACTATGGGAAGCCTTTCCTTTAAGGGATGCTCGGCATTGGAAAGCATCACCTTGCCAAGCTGTATGCCGTTCATTGATGAGGAGATGTTCTATGGCTGTTCCTCGCTCAAAAGCATTACCATTCCCGAGGGCGTGGATGCCATTGGAATGTACGCCTTTTACGGTTGTGAAAGCCCGACCGAGATCACCATTCCCGATAGCGTTACGGGTATTGATCACTCTGCCTTTGAATCCTGTACCTCGCTGACCGACATCCATTTTGGAAAAGGGTTGGAAATCATCAGATCGGACGTGCTCGCCCACTGCCCCGCCTTAAAGAACATTGCGGTAGATAGCGACAATCCCATCTATCACGCCGCGGGTAATTGCCTTATCAAAACGCAGGAAAAAATCTTGGTTTTGGGATGCAAAACCAGCCTCATCCCCGTTGATGGGAGCGTAACAAGCATTGGCGAGTTCGCGTTTGATAACTGTGACAGCTTGGTAAGCATTGAAATCCCCAACACGGTCACCTCCATAGGATATGCCGCTTTTCGAAATTGCACCGCTTTGCAAACCGTTACCATCCCGGGGAGCGTAACAGAAATCGGAGCACACGCCTTTTATTCCTGTACCAACCTCACAGCCGTTAAAATATTTGCCAATATAACAACACTTCCCTCCGGTATATTTGGAAATTGCGTAGCCCTTACCAATGTAGAGCTTCCCGATAGCATCACTACGCTCGAAAGTGTTGCATTTCAAAATTGCACATCTTTGGCTGAAATTAAACTCCCCTCGGAATTGATCTACATTAACGGTCAAGTGTTTGCATCCTGTATAAGCTTAAGAGAAATTGTCATTCCGGACAAGGTCACACACATCGAATTCAACGCCTTTCGGGGTTGCACCTCGCTTTGGCAAGTATCTCTGCCAGACTCTCTTACCTATCTCGGTACATCCGTGTTCAGCGGATGCAGTAGCCTGCAAAGCATCACCATTCCCGGCGGCGTAGAGGTTTTGGATCATTATACGTTTAATGAATGTTCGTCATTGCGCGAGGTCATCATCGAAGAAGGCGTAACGGCTTTGAATTGGTATGTTTTTTGGGGTTGTACGTCTCTCAATGTCATCCATATTCCCCGCAGTATGCAAAAATTCGGCGAGGGCGCATTTATGTATTGCTACAATCTTGGAACCGTTCATTACGGTGGCTCGGGTAACGAATGGGATGCAATCATACGAGAAGAAGCTTGGAACTATGATATGGGCATCAACTGCCCCAATGGAATCACCATTTATTGTGCACTCGGTGTATAAAAAACAAATAAAAAAACACACAAGGATAGCTAAGTGCTATCCTTTTCTTTTGCGGGACGTCGAGGGCGCCGTCCCCTACCGGTTGATTGTTTATGATAGATAAATTGTCGCTTCTCGGGACGTCGAGGGCGCCATCCCCTACCATATTGAGCAAAACAACTCTCTTAGCGCGTGGGGTCTTGGTGGGTCTCGCTGCGGCTCGGTCACGCTCGGGCTCTGACACCACACTGTGGTGTCATTCACTCCCCTCGCGCC
>JAGBSQ010000231.1 GCA_017631775.1 Clostridia bacterium
CAAAAGGGTCTGATCAAATCCTTTGAAGTAGTTGCAGATGCCAGCACTAAGCCTTGCATTCTTTACAACGTACCTTCTCGCACGGGTTGCAACCTGCTTCCCGCAAGTGCGGCAGTTCTTGCCGATCACCCCAACATTGTTGCTATCAAAGAGGCATGCGGCAATATTTCTCAAATTGCAGAGCTTGCATCTCTTGTTCGCGGCAAGATGGATATTTACTCCGGCAATGATGACCAAATCGTTCCCGTACTTTCTCTTGGCGGCAAGGGCGTTATCTCGGTTCTTTCTAACCTCATGCCCAAGGCAACCAGCCAAATGTGCCACAAGTTCTTTGCAGGCGACGTTGCAGGCAGTGCCAAAATGCAGCTTGACCTTCTCGAGCTTGTTAACGCGCTCTTCTGCGAGGTCAACCCCATTCCCGTAAAGGCGGCAATGGCGGCTATGGGCTTTGGCGAAAACAGCTTGCGCCTGCCCCTGACTCCTATGGAGTCTCAAAATGCCGAAAAGCTTTATGCTCTTATGCGTAAAGAAGGCTTGATTTGATTGAAAGGATTTTCACACTTATGAAGATTTTAATCTGCGGTGTTGGCGGAAGAATGGGTAGAGAAGTAGCCAAGCTCGCGCTTGATGGCGTACGCGGTGCAACCGTTGCGGCAGGCTTCGATATGGTTCCCCTTGACACCCGTGAGTTTCCCACCTACACCGATTGGAGTGCGGTAAATGGCGAAATCGATTGCATTATCGATTTTTCTCACCACTCGGCAACCGAAGCACTCCTAAATTTTGCAAAAGAGAAGAATATCCCCGTTGTAATTGCCACAACCGGACATACCGACGGAGAAAAAGAAATGATTTTGGCGGCGGCAAAAGAAATTCCCGTATTCCACAGCGCCAATATGTCGCTTGGAATCGCACTCTTGGTTGAGCTTGCCAAAACAACGGCAAAGGCTTTTCCCGATGCCGATATCGAAATTATCGAAAAGCATCACAACCGCAAATTGGATGCCCCCAGCGGAACGGCACTCCTTTTGGCAAATGCCATTAAAGAGGTTCGCAAAAATGCAAAGTTCATCTTTGGCAGGGGCGGACAAGCCAAGCGCGAGGCTGAGGAAATTGGCATTCATGCCATTCGCATGGGCAACATCATTGGTGAACACGAGGTTATCGTTGGCACCGACACCCAAACCATCACCCTCAAGCATGAGGCGCATAGCCGCGCACTCTTTGCCGAGGGCGCACTTGCGGCAGCCGATTACCTTTGCAAAAAATCTGCAGGACTTTATGACATGGAGCGCATGATTTCCGAAAATTGATTTTAAATAACACCACAAATGCATTTTTATAATTGAAGGATTGTAAAGAACAGCAGAAAGTGTTATACCTTATAAAAGGCTCCCTTGTGTAAAGGGAGCTGTCAGCCGAAAGGCTGACTGAGGGATTGTTTGACAGTGAAATTACAATCCCTCCGCCTCGCATTCGCTCGGCACCTCCCTTTACACAAGGGAGGCTAATGGGAGCGCATAATAATCGAAAAAATGTGAGGCTAAACCTTTAATAAAAACGAGGAAAAAACCATGATTTGTAACAATCTAACCGTCAATAAGCAAGGACACCTTTGCCTTGGCGGTCAAGATACAACAGAATTAGCAAAACAGTACGGCACACCCCTGTACCTGATGGACGAGGACCGCATTCGCGAGCGTTGCCGCACCTATATGAGTGCTATGAAAGAAGCTTTTGGAGCGGCTTCTTTGCCGCTTTATGCAAGCAAGGCGGCATCCTTTAAGCAAATCTACCGCATTATGAAGGAAGAGGGAATGGGCGTTGACGTTGTTTCCTCGGGTGAGATTTGCACGGCAGCTTCGGTCGGTTTTCCGATGGAGCGCGCATACTTCCATAGCAACAACAAGACCGATGCCGATATCGACTATGCAATGGAGCATGGAATTGGCTATTTCGTAGTAGACAACCGCGAAGAGCTTGATGCCATTGAATATTTTGCAGCCAAGCGCGGCATTACCCAAAAGATTCTTTTGCGCTTGACCCCCGGCATTGATACCCACACTTACGCGGCGGTCAACACAGGTAAGGTCGACTCCAAGTTCGGCTCTGCCATCGAAACAGGACAAGCAGACGAGATTACCGCTTATACGCTGTCTCTTCCTCACATTAAGCTTTCGGGTTACCATTGCCACATCGGCTCGCAGGTATTCGATTCGGATACCTTCCTTCGTGCGGCGGCAATTATGCTCGACTTTGCTAACCAAATGAGAGAGAAGTACGGCCTTATCATCGACGAGCTTGACCTCGGCGGTGGCTATGGCGTGCGCTATCTTGAAGAGCACCCCGAAATCGACATTAGAGCCAACATTCTCGCTGTAGGCGAGGCTGTCAGAGCGCAATGCAAGGCACTCGACTATCCCATGCCTGCCATTCGTCTCGAACCCGGCCGCAGCATTGTTGCCGATGCAGGATTGACACTTTATAACGTAGGAACAGTAAAGCAAATTCCCGGATATAAGAATTACGTATCGGTTGACGGCGGTATGACCGACAATCCGCGCTTCGCGCTTTACGGCTCTCCCTATACCGTTTTGCTTGCAAACCGCGTCAATGACGAGAGTACACCGTTTAAGTGCTCGGTAGTAGGACGTTGCTGTGAGAGCGGCGACATTCTGCAAGAGAACGTCACACTCCCCGCAAATACCACACGCGGTGATATTCTCGCGGTACTCACAACGGGAGCATATAACTACGC